>JAQXZD010000121.1 GCA_029227035.1 Lachnospiraceae bacterium | reverse complement strand
CAGCGCATTCTTACGCGGAAGCAATTCTTCCACGTTACCGATATGCTTGTCCTCATCAATGACGGCAATCTCCACCATGTCTCCCACTAAGGGCTTGATTCCCTGCTTGCGAAATACGCCTTTCGCTTTACATTCATAAATTCCGGTTCCTATCACGTATACGTAATAGAAACCGGAAATTCCTTTTACTATCTTTCCCTGCATGCCATACCTATTGCTTCGTGAAGGTTACACTGTGTGACTCCGTGCTTGTGGTAGTTTCGGACAGTCCCTCTTCATCCACCGTGACAATGGTCCACACGATTTCCAAGGTTCCGGAACTGCTTGCCATATCAGTAAAGCTGATGGAAAGAGATCCATTCACATCTGCAGAACCGCTATGAGTCGTTCCGTCGCTCTCTGTCAACGTATAGCTTGCACTGACCGCATCCGCCGGTGCACTGTAAGAGCCATTGTAGCTGTAGCTTACATCCTCCGTACCCAGACTGATGGTAATGGTAATCTTCGTTCCCGCCGGAACGGTCTTTCCGCTCTTCACGCTCTGGCTGATGACCTTACCTTCCTCTACGGAATCACTGTAAGCCTCGTCTATGACGACCTCAAGTCCCATAGACTCCAGCGTATTTACAGCTCTCTCCTCCGAATCACCAAGCACGCTCGGCACAGTAACAGATTTCTTTCCCTGGCTGATCACGATGGTCACGCGGCTGTTCGGTGCAACGGAAGATCCACCTGTCGGAGTCTGACGAATAACCTTACCTGCATCCACGCTGTCACTGTACTCATACTCCTTGATTGGCTGAAGCTGCTGACTCTCTAAGGTCTTCACCGCATCGTTTTCCATCATTCCGGTAACATCCTTGACGGTAACAGTCTCCTCATTGGAACCGCCCTGAGAATAATCAATATTCTCCGTACCGGCAATCACTACATTGACGGTTGTTCCCTCCGGAACCTGAGTTCCCGCTGCAATATCCTGGTCAAGAATCGTTCCTGCCGGTTTATCGGACTTCTGGGTCGCAATCACAAACATATACAAGCCCATCTGATCCAGTTCATCCTGCGCATCCTCTTTCATCTTATCAATCAGGTTGACCATGGTAACCAACGTCTGGGTATCCGCCTGGGTTTCTGTATCAATCTGACTCTCAGTCTGCTGAGACTCACTGTTCTCCTTATCCCCTTTGTCACGGTAGCGGAACAAGCCAAATACACTGCCGATCAGATAAATGATGACAATCAGGATAACAGCAGCCATGATAATGCCAAAGACCGTAACTGCTTTATCCAGCTTCGGATTGAGCCCTTCCTCTTCTTCCTCCTCATCATCCTCTTCCGGTCTCAATCCAGCAGGGAGTACCGGTCCGTCTGCCTCTCTCTCCGGGGCAGCCGGTTCCACACCTCTGTCTTTGATCTGCTTTAATTCATCCTCGCTGATCACTTTGGTTTTGCTGTTGTCAACCACCGGCGCAATCGTCACAAAATCCTCATCCGGGTTCTTCAACGCCTCCCGCAGATCCTTCAATAGTTCTCCGATTGTCTGATAACGACGATCCGGATTCTTCTGCGTACATTTTAAAATGATCTTCTCCATACTGATCGGAAGATTTGGCGCATAAGCACTGGGCTCGACCATATCCTCCTGCAGATGCTGAATTGCAACTGCCACCGTCGTATCCCCGTCAAACGGAACACGTCCGGTAACCATCTCGTACATGACAATACCCAGAGAATAGATATCGCTTCTGCCGTCTACAAAGCCATTTCTTGCCTGCTCCGGAGAGGAGTAGTGCACAGACCCCATCACATCCGAGCTGATGGTGTTGGCCGATGCAGCTCTCGCAATACCAAAGTCTGTCACCTTTACTTTTCCCTCTGTGGAGATCATAATGTTCTGCGGCTTGATATCACGGTGCGTAATCTGCTTATTGTGAGCAGCCTCAATACCTCGTGCAACCTGGATTGCAATGCTGACTGACTCCTTAAAGGAAAGCTGCCCCTTTTTCTCAATATATGTCTTTAACGTAATGCCTTCCACATATTCCATTACAATATAGTGAAGGCCCTCTTCACTTCCGACGTCATAGATATTAACAATATTCGGATGCTCCAGCCCCGCTGCGGATTGTGCCTCCGTGCGAAATTTTGCCACAAAGCTTCTGTCCTCCGAAAACTCTGTTTTCAATACCTTAACTGCTACAAAACGTCCAAGAATGTGATCCTTGGCTTTATATACATCGGACATTCCGCCCGCACCTATTTTACTTAGAATCTCATAACGATCCGCCAAATATGTTCCAACTGTCAACATGTTCACACCTCATCAAGAAAATGGTTCTATAATCATTACCGTAATATTGTCTTTTCCACCATTGCTGTTTGCTAACCGGACAAGTTCCTCTGCCTTGTCTTCCACCGGCTTATCCTGCTTAATTATGTCGCAAATAACGGCATCCTCCACCATGTTGGTGAGTCCGTCCGTACAAATCAGCAACTTCTCCGGCTCCTTCAATTCCACTTCAAAGAAGTCCGCTTCCACATCTTTTCCGGCACCGATTGCCCGGGTAATAATGTTCTTATCCGGATGCTCTCGCGCCTCGGAAACCGCTACTTCTCCCATGCGCACCATCTCTGCAACAAGAGAATGATCCCGTGTTACCTGACGAATCTCACTGCCGATTACATAAAGCCGGCTGTCTCCTACATTAGCCACATACAGCTTCGTCCCGATAATCGTTGCCACAACCAGTGTGGTTCCCATTCCCTGTTTTCCTTCGTCCTCTGCCGCTTCTTCCACCAGAAGTTTATTCGCAGTGGAGATAGCTTCTTTTAAAATTGTGACCGGTTCTTCTCCCGGACTTCTGGACACAGATGCAACCACCCGCTGCGTGGTATAACGCGATGCATAATCGCCCGCCTTATGACCACCCATTCCATCAGCCACAATATACAAATTCGGAAGATTCCCAACGGGTTCATCCGATGCAAAGAAATAATCCTGATTCATTTCCCGCATGATACCGGTATCCGTAATGGAATACGTTTTCATCCGTCCTGTCCTTTCCGAGTAATATTTATTGCCTACTACTCCATCATCAGTAAATATTAACACAAGAATTATGAAGATGCAAGAAGTCTGTCACTTTTCGTGACTGTTCATATAACGACGCCGAAGCTGACCGCAGGCACCGTCGATATCTCTGCCCATTTCCCGCCGGACCGTAACCGTAATCCGGTTTTTCTCCAGCATCTCTTTAAAGGCTTCAATCCGCTGTGCGTTGGACTGAACATAATCCCGCTCTTTAATCGGATTCACGGGAATGAGATTCACATGACAATTCATCCCCTGTATCAGATGACAGAGCTCTTCCGCATCTTCCTTCGTATCGTTGACATTGCCCACCAGACTGTATTCAAAAGTCACTCTTCGTCCGGTCTTCTCAAAATATGTTTTGCAGGCGTCCACCACTTCCCGGATGTCATACTTATTGGCAACCGGCATCAGCTCCAACCGCTTTTTCTGACTGGAAGCATGCAAAGAAAGTGCCAACGTGATGGAAAACCTGCATTCTGCCAGTTGCAGAATCCGCGGTACGATTCCACACGTAGAGACCGTCAGGTTTCTCTGGCTGATATTCAGTCCGTCCTCATTCGTCAGAAGCTGAATGAATTTGACCAGATTATCATAGTTATCCAGAGGTTCCCCCGTTCCCATTACCACCACATTGGAGATTCGCTCCCCGATATCTTTTCCAATCTTGTAAATCTGGTCCAGCATCTCCGATGGTCTGAGATTCCTGACCAGCCCGTCAAGGGTGGATGCGCAGAACCGGCAGCCCATACGACATCCCACCTGCGAAGAGATGCACACCGAGTTTCCGTGCTTGTATCGCATCAGCACACTCTCAATGACATTGCCGTCCTCCAGACAAAACAGATATTTTCTGGTTCCGTCCTGTTTGGATATCTGCACCTGTTCCTGTACCAGAGAGGTGATGAAACAGCGCTCCTTCAGCTTCTCCCGCAATGCCTTTGACAAATTCGTCATCTCATCAAAACTGTCTTCCTGCTTAACATGAAGCCACTGATAAACCTGCTTTGCACGGAAACCTTTTTCTCCCATATCTTCAAAAAGCTGCGTCAGTTCCTCCAGATTCAGGGACTTAATATCTATTCTATTCTCCATCTTTGCTCCTTATTAGTTTTGCCAGAAAAAATCCGTCATTTCCTGCTTCTCCCGGAAAAATCTGTCGCATCAGCTCCACAGAGAAATCCGGATGTGCCTGTACAAACCACGCAACATTATCCTCATTTTCACTTTGATGAATACTGCAGGTACTATATAAAAGCGTTCCGCCCGGTTTCACATAATCATATACCGTATCCAAAATCTTTTTCTGCAAAAGCACCAGTTCCTCTGCCTTCTCTTTTGTCATTTTGTAACGGATATCCGTCTTTCGCCCAATGACCCCAAGACCTGAACAGGGCAGATCGCAGACCAGAATGTCTGCCTTTTTCTGGGATTCTTCATCGAATACCGTGGCATCCATCTGCACACATTTCATGTTGTCCAGCCCGTGCCGGACACGATTCTCTTCCAGCAGTTCAACCTTATACTCCGTCAGATCCCTGGCTTCCACCATACCTGTTCCTGCCATAAGTTCTGCCATATGCGTGCTTTTACCGCCGGGTGCCGCGCAGACATCTATGACATAATCCCCTTTTTCCGGTGCGGCTGTCTGTGCCACCATCATGGAACTGATATCCTGTATGTAAAACAGTCCCTCCTGAAAACTTTTCAGGCCTGCGATATAGTCATAATCCGATAAGGCAAACGCATAAGGAATCTCCTGTACCTCAGAAACCGTCACGCCTTCTTCCTCCAGTCGCTTTTTCAGTTTCTCCGGTGTACACCGGCTCAAATTCGTGCGGACTGTCAGCTTTGCCTCCCGGTTAAATCCTTCTAAGATCTGTCCGGTCTTCTCTCGCCCATAAGAAGCTTCCCATTCCTCTATGATCCATTCCGGCATGGAATAAGCAATCCCAGGCGTTGGAAAATCCACTTCCTTCCAGCCTCTTGCCACATTTCTAAGCACTCCGTTTACAAACCGGACCAGCCCTGAAAATCCATGCTTTTTTGCAAGCTTCACCGCCTCGTTGCAGACCGCGGAATCCGGCACTTTGTCCATATACATAATCTGATAGGTACTCATGCGCATCAGATTCCGGATAAGCGGCTTCATTTTTTTCACCTTCACCTTGGAAAACCGATTCAGCACATAGTCCAGCGTAATCTGCCGCTCTACGGTTCCCTCGGTCAGTCTGGTGAGAAATGCTCTCTCTTTTTTGCCGATATACTGGTATTTTTCCAGCACTTCACGCAGTACCAGATGGCTGTATCTCCCTTCCTCATTGATGGAAATCAGCATCTCAAGGGCAAGTTCCCTGGTATTGACATCAGTCGTCACTTCTTCTTCCTCCAAAAAGCAATATGATTCGAAGCAGCTGCAGAATTGCCGAAGCCGCGCTTGCCACATAAGTCAGTGCCGCCGCCTTCAAGACTTTTCTGGTCTGTCCCAATTCCTGTTCTCCCAGTATTCCCTGCTGCCGAAGCTGCAACAATGCTCTTCTTGAAGCATCAAACTCAACCGGAAGCGTGATAAGCTGAAACAATACTGCAAAGGAAAACAACAAAATTCCAAGATGTATCAAAAACATGGAAGAACGATTATTTAAAATCAATCCAACAATCAGTACCGGCCATGCCAGCGCAGAACCGAAGTTTGCAATCGGCACAAATGCACTGCGAAGCTTCAGCGGCACATAGCCTTTGGCATGCTGCAAAGCGTGCCCACACTCATGAGCAGCAACTCCTATCGCCGCAACAGAAGTGGAATTGCACACACTGTCCGACAGATTCAGTGTCTTCTGCGCCGGATTATAATGATCAGTCAGATTTCCGGATACACGGTGAATGGAAACATCATAAATCCCCGATGCATGCAGAATTCTCTCTGCCGCCTGCGCCCCGGTCATTCCTGACATGCTCCGGTATGCCGAATACGTGCGAAAGGTTGAATTTACTCTGGCAGACGCAATCATACAGATAACTGCACCGATAATTACCAGAAAATAAGTACTGTCCCAATAAATAAATGGCATAATGTTCTCTCCTTCAGTTCTATTACAGACCTCTCACTACTGCGTGAGTCTGGTTCCTTCTTCTACGGAATATCCACGTAAGAATGCTCCCGCATCCATCCGTTTTTTGCCTTCCAACTGCACCTCAAGAAGTGCAAGCTGTCCGTCACCGGTCTGGACTACCATCTCATTTTTATCTACATGAACCACGGTTCCCGGTGTCTGGGAGCTGTTGCCCTCCGCCACCTTCGCTTTCCAGATTTTGAATGTCTTGTCATTCAGACGGGTATAGGCACTCGGCCAAGGATTCAGTCCTCGGATCAGACGCTCAATCTCTGCCGCGGATTTTGTCCAGTCGATATCCCCCATCTCTTTGGTAATCATTCCCACATGCGTGCTGGCTTCATTGTCCTGCGGAACATATTTTGCCGTTCCGTTCTCAATCATCTCCATGGTTTCCACACAGAGCTTTGCACCCGTTTCCGCCAGCTTGTCAAACAGGCTTCCGCCCGTCTCGTCCTCGGCAATCCGGACCTCACGCTTTGCAATCATGTCACCGGTATCAATCCCCACATCCATACGCATGGTGGTCACACCGGTAATCTCATCCCCGTTAATGACTGCCCACTGGATTGGTGCTGCCCCGCGGTACTTCGGAAGCAAGGAAGCATGGACATTCACACAGCCGTACTTTGGCATATCCAGTATCTTTTTTGTCAGAATCTGCCCGAATGCAGCAACAATAAAAATATCCGCCTCGTATTTTTTCAGATACTCGGTGCTGGCATCCTCTCTTATCTTTTTCGGCTGAAACACTTCAATTCCGTGCGCCAGCGCACATTCCTTGACCGGCGGAAACTGCATGGTATTGCCTCTTCCCTTTGGTTTGTCCGGCTGTGTTACCACCAGAAGCACCTCATGGCCTGCCTGTATAATTTCTTCCAGAATCCCAACCGAAAAATCCGGTGTTCCCATAAATACTACTCTCATATTATTCCTCTTCACTCTCTGCATATACGGTATCATGCAGACCTCCGACTACTTTTTCTGTATACATATGTCCGTCCAGATGATCCAGTTCATGGCAGATTGCCCGTGCCAGAAGCTCTTCCCCTTCCACTTCGCATTCCTTCATGTCCAGATCATAATATTTTGCTTTTACATAATTCGGTCTTGTGACCACTCCTGCCTTGCCCGGAAGACTTAAGCAGCCCTCGTCTCCGGTCTGCTCGCCGGAGGTTTCCAGAATCTCCGGGTTAATCATGATATACGGTCCGTATTCGTCTCCCACATCAATGACAACCAGTCTTTTCAAAATGCCAACCTGCGGTGCTGCAAGTCCCACACCGTTTGCCTCATACATGGTTTCTATCATATCCTCAACCAGTGTCCGAATCTTCGGTGTTATCTCCGCAACCGGTCTGCATACCTTGGTCAACACAGGATCTCCCTGCTCACGAATTGTTCTAAGTGCCATAATTTACCTCCTAAAACCCACTTGCCGGGTTAAAATCATATTGTACCGTTACATTGGATAATAACGGATTCTCTTTTCTATAATACTCCATTTGATTCTTTAAGAAAACCAGAGTCTGATAATTTTCTGTTTTCATATAAATTACTTTGCGGTAGATGTCATTCACTCGCGCCACCGACGCATCTGCCGGTCCCACCAGAAGAACACGCTCCGTGCCCTGTCCGATTGCCTCTTTTAAAAACGCCGCCAAAGCCTCCGCTGCCGCAGAAAGCCTTTCCGGATCTTCTCCGCTGCAATGTACCACCAGAAGATTCCACACCGGCGGATAAGACATCATACTGCGGTAAGCAATTTCCTGTCCGTAAAAAGCTTCGTAATCCTGCTCCTTTGCCGTCTTTAGAGCATAATGCTCCACATCATAGGCCTGAATCACCGCATACCCCGGAGTCTTTCCTCTGCCTGCACGCCCAACCGCCTGCGTCAGAAGCTGAAAGGTTCGCTCCGCCGCATGAAAATCCGGGACATGCAAAGACATATCCGCGGCGAGCACTCCCACCAGGGTTACATTTGGAAAATCATGTCCTTTCACAATCATCTGGGTTCCGATCAGGATATCCGCCTCATGATTTGCAAATGCCTGCAGAATTTTTTCATAGGAATCTTTTGTCCGCGTGGTGTCAAAATCCATACGCATCAGACGCGCATTGGGAAAACGTTTCTGTACCAGCATCTCCACCTTTTGCGTACCGGCCTTAAAACCGCTGATATATTTGCTGCCACAGGAAGGACAGACCACCGGCTGCGGTTCTTCATATCCGCAATAATGACAGACCATCCTGCCTCCCGCATGCTGACTGAGAGACACATCGCAATGAGGACATTTTACCACATATCCACAATCTCTGCACGAGAGAAATCCGCTCACGCCTCTCCGGTTCAGAAACAACATAATCTGCTCTCCCTTTTGAAGCCTGTCCTCCATCAGTTCCTGCAGCCTTTCACTTAAGATAGAACGGTTTCCTGCATGAAGCTCCTCCCGCAAATCCACAATCTCACAGACCGGAAGCGGCTTTTGCCCCACACGCTCTGTCAGTTCCACAAGTTTATAATTTCCCTGCATTGCCTGATAATAACTGTCCACAGAGGGCGTTGCCGAACCCAGGACCACAAATGCCTGATTCATCTTCGCCCTCTGGATTGCCACCTCCCTGGCGTGATAGCGCGGCGCGGTCTCACTTTTATAGGAATTCTCATGCTCTTCGTCCATGATAATCAGACCAAGATTCGGAAATGGCGTAAACAATGCAGAACGCGGTCCAATCATAATATCAATATCCCCGCTTTTTGCACGCTCAAACTGATCGTAACGCTCTCCCTGCGAAAGTCTGGAATTGATAATGGACACGCGGTCTCCGAATCTGCGGTAAAACCGCATTACCGTCTGATAAGTCAGTGCAATCTCCGGTATCAGCACAATCGCCTGCTTTCCCTGTGCAATCACATGGGCAATCAGCTCCATATACACTTCCGTTTTACCGCTTCCCGTAACACCTTTTAACAGAAATGTCCGTGTCTTTTTTTCCCGCATATCGGATAAAATCTCATCCACTGCCTGTCTCTGGTTCCCATTCAGCTTCACCTGATATTCTTCCTGCTTCAGATGCGCCACGGGATTCCGGTAATTGGCGGCTGTCTCCACAATTACAAGCCCCTGCTGCTCCATCCCCCGGATGGTGGCGGCAGGGACATTTAACTTTCCCGTAACCAACGCATAATCCAACGTCTGCGCTCCTATCAGTTCCCGGAGCAGACGGGCTTTCGCTGTATTATGCCTTGCCTCTAAGAGCGCAAGCTTCTTCTTTGCCTCTTCCTCCGGCAGGGCAAGCTGTACCTGCCGGTGTTGTACCTGCTTCGTCTTACGCTTAATGGGCAGCACGGTTTTCAATGCCTGGTTCATGGTGGAACCGTAGTTATTTTTCATCCATGCGGCAAGGGCAATCAATTGTGCCTCCATGGGAACGCTTCCCTCATGAATTCCCAGAACCGGCTTTATTTTTTCCCTGTCATACGCAGGCTCATCCGTCAGTTCTATCACATATCCGGTCAGTGTGCGGCTTCCGAAGGGAATATCTACCTGTGTTCCCTCGGTAATGACCTCCTGCAGTTCTTCCGGCACAAGATACTGAAAAGTCTTATCCAGTTTTTCCACCGATATGTCCACAATCACATTGGCATAAGTCACACACTCACCTCCTTTGCTGCCTTCATTTTACCTTTTGCATACCAGATTCGCAAGCCCTTCACAGGTACTGACTGCAGCCTCCGTCACGTTGGCTATTCCAAGCCCGGTAATCGCCGCGCTGCACTTCGGCCCGATGGAATAGACTGCCGTATCCTGCTCCAGATTGGCAAGTTCTTCCGGCGCATAACCGGATAACAGCCTCTTTGCTGAAGACGCACAGGTGAAGAAAATTCCATCAAAATCGCAAAGCTTTGGTTTCTCCTGCATCTCGTCCGTATATTCCCTGTTTTCATACACATTCAGCCGGCCGCATTCACAGATCTGCACCAGTGCATCCACCGTGTCATCCTTTGCATTCTTTGCCGTCGGATACCAGACAACCGGTTTGTGAAACGGCTCCTTCCGAAGCTCTTCATCCATATACTGTTTCAATTCTTTCACCAGTATGTCACTGTTGTAATGCTCAGGCATAAAATCTGCACACAGTCCATACTCCTGCAATTTGTTTGCCGTTGCCGTTCCAATTACCGCAAGCCTCACGCTGCCCAGTGCTCTGGCATCCAGTCCTGACGCGGACAAATTTTTCATAAACCATTTCACTGCATTGGCGCTGGTAAACAGCAGGACATCCACTCCCTCAAGCTCCTTCTTCGTATAGACAGCCGGTATTCCCGTGATTCTTCCCACCTGTCTCTCCTGCACATATGCACCGTTTTTCCGAAGAAGCTCTGCAAGCTTTGACGGCTCTGCGCCAATCTTTGGAACCAGATAACGTCTGCCCCACAACGGACGCTGCTTCATAAAGTCCAGCCCATCCTGCAGCGTTACGGTATCTCCCACCACAATCATCGCAGGCGAAGTCAGATTTGCCGTGCTTACACGCTCCGCAATGTCCGTAAGATTTCCTGTCACGGTGCGCTGCATCGGCGTGGTTGCATGTGATATCACCGCCACCGGTGTCTCTTTTCTTCTTCCGGCCGAAAGAAGTCCCTCTGCAATCTCTTTCACCCGGCTAAGTCCCATAAGGAAAACCAGAGTCTCCTTTTCATTGGTCATGGTGGAAAAGGCAATCTGTTCCTGTGCGCCCTCTCTGTGGTGCGCCGTAACTACTCGGAATCCGTCTGCCAGTCCACGATGCGTCACCGGAATTCCCGCATAGGCAGCCCCTGCCGTCGCTGAGCTGACGCCCGGCACCACCTCAAAAGCCACTCCATGCTCCCGCAGATACAATGCTTCCTCACCGCCTCTGCCAAACACATAGACATCGCCGCCTTTTAAGCGGATTACATTTTTGTATTCTTTTGCTTTTTCCACCAGAAGCGAATTGATTTCCTCCTGCGGCAGCGTATGCCTGCTGTCTGCCTTTCCGACATATATTTTCTCACAGTTTTCTCCGGCATATGCCAGAAGCTCCGGAGCAATCAGCCGGTCGTAGACAATACAGTCCGCTTTCCGTATCAGTTCAAGTCCTTTTACCGTAATGAGCTTCGGATCTCCCGGTCCTGCGCCCACAAGATATACTTTTCCATACATATTGAACACTCTCTTCTTCATCCTGTCAGTTTTGTAACTGTCTCTGTATCTCTTCAAGCGCCGCACGCGCCACCGTTTCCGGCTCTTCCCCGGCTGTGTGTGCATACAAAAGCCTGCTTCCGTCCTCATTTCCAAAGACTGCAGACAATTCGATCTGCCGATTCGGTCTGACCGTCGCATAGGCTCCGATCGGCAGGTGACAGTCTCCGCCGATTCCTTCCAGAAAACACCTTTCCGCCCGTGATGCGCGCCCGTTATCCTCATCTGCCAGCGCATTTACCATCTCGAAAAGTCTGTGATTTTCCTGCTGCATCTCGATTGCCAGAGTCCCCTGGGTTGCCGCCGGAATCATCTGCTCCACGCTCAGATACTGCGTGATTTCAGACTCTCTTCCCAGCCGAAGGAGTCCTGCCGCCGCAAGAACGATTCCATCCAGTTCCCCTCCTTTGAGCTTTTCCAGACGAGTGTCGATATTCCCACGGATATCCACAATCTTAAGATCCGGTCTGAGGCGCAGAAGCTGAAACGCCCGCCTCTTACTGCCGGTTCCGATTACGGCATGCACCGGAAGTTGTTCCAGGCTTTCTGCCTCACGAAGCACGAGAACATCCCTTGGATCCTCCCTTTTCCATGCTTTTGCAAAAACAAGTCCTTCCGGAATCTGCGCCGGCATATCCTTCATGCTGTGCACCGCCATCTGAATCTCTCCCGCCAGAAGCTCCTGCTCAATCTCCTTGACAAAAAGTCCCTTGTCGCCAATGGCATTCAGCGGTTTATCCTGAATGCGGTCCCCTTTTGTCTTAATAATCTTTATGACAAATTCCTCTTTGGGATAATGCCTTTGCAGACGGTCTCTCACATATTCCGCCTGCCAGAGCGCAAGCTTTGAACCTCTTGTTCCAATTACAATCCGCATATTCTCTCCTTATTCCCGCTTCCCGTCTATCTGAAAAAGCTCCCGCAATACACTTTGGTATTTCTCCTGCTGTTCTCTGGAATCTGCCTGTTTCAATTCCAGAATTGGCTCCCGTAAAAGCCTGTGCAGGGAAGCTTTCAGAATCTTTTTCAAAATCTTCTGCTCCCGCGTGCTTAAATCCAGTTTCCGTTTCAAATATTCGTAACTGTCCTCCACAATCTCGTCGCAGCGGTTCTGAAGAGACTCTATGGTTGCATCCACATCCGTGTGTTCCATCCACTGAACGGTCTCCTGCATTGCCTCTTTGATATAACTCTGCCCCTCTTCCACCAGTTCTCTTCTCCGGCACTGGTTTTGCGTAACAATCCTGTTCAGACTGTCCAGATTAAGCAGCAGAAAATCCTCTCCGACTGCCGTTTCAATATCTCTCGGAGATGCCAGATCCAAAAATGCCGTGGCCCCTGTCTGCCGCAATTCTTTCTTTCGTATCACATGGTGCGGCGAGGCCGTTGCCGATATTACAATCTCACAGTTTTGCATCGCCTCATATCGTTTCTCATAAGGTACAATCCCAAGCTCCGGAAAAACCGAAAGGAGTTCCCTGGCATGCGCATAAGTTCTGCTGCAGACCGTCACCTCTTTTGCTTCATACTCATACAGATAACGTATGGCAAGCACCGCTGTCCTGCCGCTTCCCACCACCAGAGCTTTTCGTCCTTCAATTCCAAAGTCCTCTCTCAGCTTCTGGATCCCCACATAACTCACGGAAAGCGGTTTCTCACTGATGCGAAGCTCCGTCTTAATCTTCTTTGCGCAGGTGACTGCATCCCTTACAATCTTATTCAGCTCCTTGCCTGTGCATCCGATGGTCTTGGACAATTCAAAGGATTCCCGTACCTGTCCGAGAATCTGATCTTCTCCCAATACCATGGATTCCAGTCCCGCCGTCACCCGGAAAAAATAGGAAAGCGCATCCTCTCCCGTCCTACATTCCAGATACTCCGGGATCTCCGATTCCGGGAAGGTCTCCTCATACATTCCGCGCAGCTCCAAAGCCGCTGACTCCTGTGCATAAAAATATATCTCACAGCGATTGCAGGTAGACAAAACCATGCACTGCGTGATTCCTTTTTCCTGTACCCTGTTTAAAAAATCTATCTTACGGTTATCCGTAAAGGACACAAGATCCCGCACATCTTGATTGGCCTTTTTATAATTGATTCCGATGCACCCAAACTCCAAAATATTCCTCCATAACGTGAATTGTCTGTGCGATATCCTCTGTGGTATGGGCATCTGATACAAACATTGCCTCAAACTGTGATGGAGCTGCATAGATGCCGTGACTCAGCATAAAGCGAAAATAATCTGCATACTGCTGTGTATCCGAGCCTGCTGCCGATTCATAATCTTCCACTTTCTTATCCGTAAAAAAGATACTCATAAGAGAGCCGATGCGATTTACCTGCACTCTGCCCTCCGACGCCCGCACAACCGCGTCGGCAAGCCTTTTCGTCTTCTCCTCCAGCCGCTCATAGATTCCCGGATCCGCTTCCAGTATCCTTAAGGTTTCCAGACCTGCTGCCGTGGCAATCGGGTTTCCGGATAAGGTGCCCGCCTGATAGACTTCTCCGTCCGGAGACACACAACGCATGATATCTTCGCGTCCTCCGTAAGCGCCCACCGGCATTCCTCCGCCGATAATCTTGCCAAAAGTACTCAGATCCGGCTTGATATGAAAATACTCCTGAGCTCCGCCAAGGGCCAGGCGGAATCCCGTAATGACTTCGTCAAAAATTAAAAGCGCACCATATCTTTCCGTAATCTCGCGAAGAAATTGCAAAAATCCGGCTTTCGGCAGCACCACTCCCATATTTGCGGCAACAGGCTCCACAATAACCGCCGCAATGTCCGTAGGATTTGCGGCAAAAAGCGCGTCCACACTGTCCGGATTGTTGTATTCCGCAACCAGTGTGTTTCTCGTATAATCCTCCGGTACCCCTGCACTGTCCGGAACGGAAGTTGTAAGAGCCGCGGAGCCTGCCTTGACCAAAAGACCGTCCGAGTGACCGTGATAACAGCCTCTGAATTTGATAATTTTATTTCTTCCCGTATATCCGCGTGCAACACGAATGGCACTCATGGTGGCCTCGGTTCCCGAGCTGACCAGACGGCTTACCTCCATGGACGGAACCAGTTTTGCAAGAAGCTCCGCCATCTCCACTTCCCGCTCTGTCGGTGCTCCGTAAGTCAGCCCGCCGTCGCAGGCAGATTTGACAGCCGAAAGAACCCTTTCATCGGCATGTCCCAAAATTCCCGGTCCCCAGGAACAGACATAGTCAATCATCTCATTGCCATCCACATCTGTAATATGGGAACCCTTCGCTTTTTCAATAAAACGCGGGGTACAGCCCACTGCCTTATAAGCGCGCACCGGACTGTTCACTCCACCCGGAAGGTGCTTTTTTGCTCTCTCATACAGACTCTGCGAATTCTTATCCGTCACTGTTCTTCCTCCTTAATCCATGCTGCCGCATCCACTGCATGATAGGTGATAATCATCTTGGCTCCCGCGCGCTTCATACCAACCAGATTCTCCATCACAATCTTTTTCTCATCAATCCATCCATTTTGCGCGGCGGCCTTTACCATCGCATATTCCCCGCTTACATTGTATGCCACAATAGGAATATTAAAATTGTTACTGATGTCTTTGATAATATCCATATATGCCATGGCAGGCTTTGCAATAATCAGATCCGCTCCCTCCAGAATATCCTCTTCCACTTCGCGCATTGCCTCTTTCGCGTTTGCCGGATCCATCTGATAGGTCTTACGGTCTCCGAATCCCGGCGCGGAATGTGCTGCATCACGAAACGGTCCGTAATATCCCGATGCAAATTTTGCGGAATATGCCATAATCGGGGTATAGGAATACCCGGCCTCATCCAAAGCCTCCCGGATCACCTGTACCCGAAGATCCATCATATCACTTGGTGCAATGATGTCTGCCCCTGCCTTTGCATAGCTTACCGCAGCCTTCGCGAGAAGCGGCAGTGTTTTATCATTTACAATGATGCCATTTTCCACCACTCCGCAATGTCCGTGGGAAGTATATTCACACAGGCAGACATCCGCAATCACCAGAAGATCCGGATAGTCTTTCTTAATCTGACGGATTGCCACAGGGATAATCCCGTTCTCATCATAGGCACCGCTTCCCACTTCATCCTTATGCGCCGGAATGCCAAACAGCAGGATTGCCCGGATTCCTGCCTGCATGACACGATCCAGTTCTTCGTTCACACGGTCCACGGAATACTGGCAGATTCCCGGCATGGATTCTACCGGATTGACAATGTTCTCTCCTTCTGCCACAAAAACCGGATAAATCAATTCCTCCGTCCGCACATGATTCTCTCTGAGCATATCCCGGATTTCTTTTGTCTGTCTTAATCTTCTTGTCCTATCCATCTGATTCTTTTGTCTCCTTCTCTATAATCGCCGCAAGACGCTCCTCGGAAAGTGTCTGCTTTCCCTCCTCCAGAAGCGTCTCCAAAACTGCCTTATATATTTTTTTGCGAAGCTTTTCCGTTGCCGTCCGCTGCTTTACCGTATCACGGATACTTCCCATGTATTCATTGACAATACCCAGTTCATCCGTCAGCACTTCCTGCATATTCTGTTTCAGGTACTGTGTAATAACCGGACTGTTTCCTCCACTGGAAAAAGCTCCCACAAGATTTTGCTTTTTGACATAAGCCGGAAACAAAAAGGTACAGTCTTCCTTCGCATCCACCGCATTGACGCATATATGCTTCTTTTTGGCAAGCTCTGCAATCCTGTGATTCTCTTCCTTATCATCCGTCGCAGCCACCACCACCATACAATTCTCCAAATCCTCTTCCGAAAATTCTCTCTCTATGCTATGTACCTGCATATCCCGGATTTCCGGCAGTATCTGTGGTGCAACCACGGTAACGGATGCGCCAAAATCTTTCAGCACTCGCACCTTGCGCAACGCAATCTCTCCGCCGCCTGCCACCAGACACCTTTGATTTTCGATATCCACATACATCGGAAAATATGCCATACTGCCTCCTTTTTGCCCTTTATGCCTTATAACTATAACTTTCCTTCCAGTATTTTGCAAGTATATCTGCGGGACTGCGGACTATACTATCCGTAAGAAAGGCGGTAGGAGACAATGAACTGGAAAAATTTTGGAATATGCGGACTGACCGGCTGGTGTATGGAGATTGTGTTTACTTCTTTCGGCGCTCTCCTGCATGGCGATATCCGGCTTATGGGAAACACCTCCATCTGGATGTTTCCGATCTACGGCCTGGCGGCATCCATAGAACCCATGTACCATAAAATCAAGCATCTGCCTTTTTTACTGCGGGGCTGCATCTATGCCACTGCAATCCTTGCGGTTGAATTCGTAAGCGGAAGTATCCTGCGGCTTTTTTCCATCTGTCCCTGGGATTACAGCGGAACTCCAACAAACATCAACGGACTGATCCGGCTGGATTATTTTCCGGTATGGATGGCTGCGGGGCTTCTCTTTGAATACCTCCTCTGTCATAGAAGGGCTTGGAGCAAAAAAGAGATTACCGGGCGGTAATCTCTCCTCTCTTATGAAAACAGGCGCTTATTCGGATTGGTATATTTCTCTTCGCAATATTTACAGCGATAAACTTCCTTCTCCTCATCCGTCAGCAGGAAAATCTGATCCAGTTCCTGTTCGATGGAGGTAACACAGCGCGGATTCTTACACTTAATAACATTTCTGACCTGCTTTGGCAGCTTTAAAATCTTTTTCTCGACAATCCGGTCACCCTTGATTACATTGACGGTAATATTATGGTCGATAAATCCCAAAATATCCAGATCCAGTGCCTCAATCGGACATTCCACTTTGATGATATCCTTTTTTCCCATTTTACTGCTTTTCGCATTTTTGATAATGGCAACGGAACAGTCCAGCTTGTCCAGCTTTAAGTCATGATAAATCTGCAGGCTCATCCCCGCCTGTATATGATCCAGCACAAATCCTTCATGAATTCCACTAATATTTAACATGTCACCCTCCTATACCGTAATGTCCAAAAGTGTCAGTATCAAAGCCATCCTCACATACACACCGTATTGTGCCTGTTTAAAATAGGCCGCCCGCGGATCGTCATCCACCTCCACCGAGATTTCATTGACACGCGGCAGCGGATGAAGCACCAGCATATTTTCCTTTGCCAGCTTCATTTTCTCTCCGTTTAAAATATAATAATCCTTCAGACGGATATAGTCTTCCTCGTTAAAGAAACGCTCTCTCTGCACTCTTGTCATATACAGGATATCCAATTCATGCATGGCATCCTCCAGGCGCTCTACTTCTTTAAATTCTATTCCGTTTGCCCGCAAGACATCATCCCTGATATAATCCGGAATCTTCAGCTCCTCCGGTGATATCAGCACGAATTTCACGTTCTCATACCGGATCAATGCATTGATTAAAGAATGAACCGTTCGTCCGAATTTCAAATCTCCACACAGACCGATGGTGATATTTCCAAGTCTTCCGTTCAGGGAGCGGATGGTCATCAGATCTGTCAGCGTCTGTGTCGGGTGCTGGTGTCCGCCGTCTCCGGCATTGATAACCGGAATCCCGGACTTCGACGATGCAACCAATGCGGCACCTTCCTTCGGATGACGGATTGCACAGATATCCGCATAGCAGGAAATCACGCGAATCGTATCGGATATGCTCTCCCCTTTTGCCGCGGACGAGGAATCCGCGCTGGCAAATCCCAGAACAGAGCCTCCCAGATTCAGCATTGCCGCTTCAAAACTTAACCGCGTTCTTGTACTCGGCTCATAGAAACAAGTCGCGAGCTTTTTTCCATCACACGCATGTGCATATTTTTTCGGATTCTTTTCAATGTCCTCTGCAAGATCCAAAAGCTGATCCAGCTCCTCCACCGAAAAATCCAAAGGACTCATTAAATGTCGCATTTTTCTTCCTCTCTATCCCTTCTTTTTTATCTACTATGATATAATGACTAAAGATAGATTTCAAGATAAAATGCATTGCATTTTGAAGTTTTTACGTTACAATGGAATAAAAAGATTATTTATAAGGAGAAAAAGATGTCTGATAAAAATACCGTATCGAATCATGAAGAACAGGTTATGTTCCGTGAAAGAAAAAGAATTCTTTTGTTTGGTCTGCCTTGGACTTTTACAAAATATATTATTACCCCGAGCCTGATTACACTCAATCAGGGACTCCTCAATACCACGGAGGATGACTGCTATATGTATAAAGTACAGGATGTCAAGCTGACCGCCTCCCTCTTCGAGCGCATTGTGGGCGTTGCCACCATCACCTGTTATACCGGAGATGTCACCAATCCGGAACTGAAGCTGGTTCACATCCGCCATGCAAAGGAGATTAAATCTTATCTTCTGCAGGCATCCGAAGCAGCCCGCATCAGACGCCGCACACTGAACACCATGGATATCGGTGCCCGCGCCGCTGATTTGGACAATGACGGAATCCCGGATTCTTTCGAATAACTTTTAAAACGGTCTGCAGCAACAGGTGCACAGCGCCTGTGCGCACAAAAGGCTCATACAGAAGTTGTTATATCCGCTGTATGGTCTCTCATAGGAACTTCCCATATTGGTATACCATGTGCCGCCATTTTCCATGCTCTGCTGGAACTGGCGGTATTCCATATTACTCGGTTCCAGCTCCACAGCCCTTCGAATATGTTCAAGCGCCGTAGCGGTATTTCCCATTCCGCTGTTTGCCACCGCGCTGAAATAATACCATTGTCCGGATCTCTCCGAGAACGGAATCTCATTTAACACGTTGATTGCTTCCTGATATCTCTGATTACGCAGATAATTCAATGCTGCCTGAAGCTTTGGCGAGTCCGCGCGGGTTTTGGACTGATAGGTATTGTTACCGTAATAATAAGTCCCGCCAAAACCTCCGAACGGTCCCTCCTGACGGCTTTCCTGTCTGTAGCCTCCTCCGGCATTTCCCTGATAACCGGAATAGCTGCCCGATGCTCCCTGCTGCTTTTCCTTCATGATCTGGTCGTATGCCTGCTGCACCTGCTTGAATCTCTCTTCAGCCTGTGCCTTGTTGGGATTGTTGATATTTGCATCCGGATGATATTTCCGGCTCAATGCCCTGTATGCTTTTTTTATTTCTTCATCCGAAGCGCTTCGACTGACGCCCAGAACCTGATATGGATCTGTCATTCTTTTTTCCTCTTTTTCTTTTTAAGCTGAATATATTCGTACTTGGACCACACACCCGAATACAGAACATTCCGTAGAATATCTGCATATAACAAAATCGGAAGTCTCTCAAAGGACTTCGCACACTCAGACATCATACTTGTCATCATCAGCCGGCAAAGAGTCTCGTATTCCTGTTCCCCCTCCACCTGAAGATATCTGAGCGGATTATAATGGTTCTTCTTTTCATCCTCTGCCCGATCCTCATAGGCATCCATCAGATAGATGAATTTTCCCATATAAAATCCCAATGTTTTCAGTTCATCATACCACTCATCTTTTTTCCATGCAAATATCTCTCCCAACATTTCTCCGGTGAGTCCCGCCACCAGATCAATATTGGTCTCACGGTTCTTCTCATAAACCGCAAGCTGTTCCATATAATGTTCCACCGCCTGCGTCTGACGCGGATAACCTGCCTTCACCCGCTCATAATCCTTTTGAAACAAAGAAGCAATCTTTTTCTTGGTATAACTCTTATCATCTTTCCAGTCATCCACAAGATTGTGATATGCCAGCAAAACATTCATCTTTGCCGCATAATCCTGAATCTCATTGATCCGTTCCTTACGCTTCTTCATCGGATGAACCGCACAGACAAATTCGCTGCACTCGGTCTTCGTCTCATACAATCCTGTCAGCAGAACCACCAGAAAAGTCATGTCATAATTGAGAAGTACCTGACCTTTTGTACCGCAAAATTCTTTGAGCCTGCGGCACAGTCCACAATAAAAAGACTGATATATCTGCTTATTTTCTTCAGATAATTCCTTACCGTTCACATTGATATATCCAAACATCACTCCTCCGTTGATTTTCCAAAAGCCAAGTCATTACGTTCTCCGGATAAATTTCTCATGGCATTTCGGACAGGTAATCTCTATCTTGCCATGTCCCTTCGGTACCCTTACTTCCTGCTTGCAGAGCGGGCACTTGAAAAAACGGTAATCCCTGCTCTGTCCCATGCGCTTCTTAAACCGGTTCCAGGAAACGGTTCTGTTGTAACGGAAATCCAGGTACTTCTGATTCTCCTCTCTCCGCTTAACCGTATTCTTTGAAAAAACGCGAAAATACATGTAAATCATCATCACAAGTGCAAGCAGCGAAAAGATTCCAAGCCTTGTAAAAATTCCAATCAGCAAAAGAATCAATACAACCCACGAATGTACCCTTGCAAGATCATCCACACCGTTTCTGCCCGACATAAACCGATACAATTTTTCTTTCATAAATCTGTCCTCACTTTATCTTTTTCAAGTAATCATTCTAAACTATAAAAATAGTACGCTTGTAAGGAAATCCCGTCAAGCGTACTATTTTCTTTTAAGACAAATTTAACAAACTGTTTACAGGTTTACTTTCGGAAGGGTTGCAAAACTCTTCTCAAGCTCCTCATCTGTCGGAATATAATCTGTCATTTCGCCGTCGTTGTACTTCTGATAAGCAACCATGTCAAAATATCCGGTTCCGGTCAGTCCGAATACAATATTCTTCTCTTCTCCGGTTTCCTTGCACTTCATTGCCTCATCAATCGCAACCTTGATGGCGTGGCTGCTCTCCGGTGCCGGAAGAATTCCTTCCACTCTGGCAAAGGTTTCGGCCGCCTTAAATACTTCTGTCTGCTCCACGCTTCTTGCGGTGATAAGCTTATCGTCATACATCTGGGATACAATGGAGCTCATTCCATGATACCGCAGTCCTCCCGCATGGTTTGCGGAAGGAATAAATCCGCTGCCCAGCGTGTACATTTTTGCAAGCGGACAGATTTTTCCGGTGTCACAGAAATCATATGCAAATTTTCCTCTGGTCAGACTCGGGCAGGATGCCGGTTCCACGGCAATGATGTCATAATCTGCTTCCCCTCTTAACATTTCGCCCACAAACGGAGAAATCAGACCGCCCAGATTAGAGCCGCCGCCCGCACAGCCGATAACCATATCCGCTTTAATTCCATACTTATCCAGCGCTGCCTTTGTCTCAAGACCGATAACCGTCTGATGCAGAAGTACCTGTGACAATACAGAGCCAAGCACATAACGGTATCCTTCCTGTGAGGTAGCTGCTTCTACCGCCTCAGAGATTGCACAGCCGAGACTTCCCGTGGTTCCCGGGAATTCCTCGTTAATCTTTCTTCCCACATTGGTATTCATGGATGGAGACGGTGTCACCTGTGCTCCGTAGGTACGCATAACCTCTCTCCGGAAAGGCTTCTGCTCATAAGACACTTTTACCATATACACCTGGCAGTCCAGATCAAAGTAAGAGCAGGCCATGGACAATGCCGTTCCCCACTGTCCGGCTCCGGTCTCTGTGGTAACGCCCTTTAATCCCTGCTTTTTCGCATAATAAGCCTGCGCGATGGCGGAATTCAGTTTGTGGCTTCCGGAAGTATTGTTTCCCTCGAACTTATAATAAATATGCGCCGGTGTTCCCAGCTTCTTCTCCAGACAGTACGCACGAACCAGCGGTGACGGACGATACATCCGGTAAAAATCCCGAATCTCCTGCGGAATATCAAAGTATCTGGTTGTATCATCCAGTTCCTGCTCTGCAAGCTCTGTACAGAATATCGGTGAAAGTTCCTCCACCGTAATCGGCTTTAACGTTGCCGGGTTCAAAATCGGTGCCGGCTTATTCTTCATATCCGCACGCACATTATACCACTGCTTTGGCATCTCATTTTCTTCCAAATATATCTTATATGGAATTTCCTGACTCATAATTACACTCCTTTTTCTGGTTATTTATTATATGATACTTCTACCCGGTTTCTTTTTCAAGTCTTTTATGCCCGTTATGATAAAACAGCCTGTAACTGCATAAACTAGGAAAAAAGGAGGTGTCACATATACTTGCATGGATTTTGCTACTGATTAATCTGCTTACCAAATAAAAAGTGCCCTATCCGGTTCACATCCGGATAGGGCGATTCTTACCTTCTTCAATCAACATTTTTATCAGTGTTGTAACGGCTTCTCGTATCTCAGGCGGCAGATTCACCAAATCTTTGACCAGACTTCCCATCGTCCGAATATCCATGTTTAAAATCTCTTCCAGTTCATCAATGCCCGCCTTTTCAAAAATCCCAAAAAATGCATCAATAAAAGCCTTCTTTTCTTCATTATCCATCTGATTGATCCATGCTTTTAATACCTGGGCCAAATTGCTGCTGCGCTCATCCACTTTATCTTTCAGAACAAACCGGTCTCTGTCGACCTGCCAGGAAAGCCCGTCATGTTGCTTTATGGAAGGTTCGCTGCTGTCTACAACTTTATAACTTTCCTCATGTTCAAAGAGCATTCCCACAATAGATGCAACCGGCACATATGCACTTATTTTATCCTTTACTGCCATATATTCCGGTTCATTGACCACTTTACGGCTGAATCCGGGTCCGTCAAAGCTGTTTATTCTCGCAATCTTCTTCTGTACCTTTTTGTTGCAGTATACACCGGAATACAGAGCCAGATTTCCTCCTTTTGAATGACCTGCGAACCAATAATTCTTCAAAATGCCCCTGACGGTATGATTTACATACTCTACTGCCGACTGCTGCGAAGGAACCGGCATCATATAACTCATATTAAAATCTTCTTTCCAGCCAACGATTGTATTATCCGTTCCCCGAAAGGCAATGACGGTCAAATTGGGCGATACTTCTATATGTATGGCGGCAAACTGCTCCTGTCCTATCGTATCTACTTTGCTCACATAATTTGACAACACCATATTCTCATACCGGGGAGACTGCGCAAGTATCTCAAATAACTCCTCTTTCTCCTGATAATGCACGGTTGTCTTATGTGGCTTTCTCTCATATTTCTGAAATGCTTCTTTAAGGGTTACGGTTCCTTCGTCTTCCTGCTCCGGAACTACTCCGTCGAATTCAACATATACCAGTTCACACAGGGCTAGTGCATCCACATCATTAAACGGAGCTTGCTCGACGGATAAATCCCCTCTCCATTTTAAATATGTTAACAAACCATTCTCACTTTTCATTTCAATCTCACCCTTTATTGAACCTTTCTTCATATGGTTATATCACTTTTCAATTTATCCTACCGTAACAAATCCAGCAAAGTGTATTCATCCTTTTGGACTTTAGAAATCTCATGGTACTTCTTTATAGATGCTACAAGAATTGTCGGATCACTGAAATAATTCTTTACAAAATCATAAGACTTTACCCCTGCCATTTTTAAATCCTCTTTGCAATAAGTACTTGGCTTCTTTCCGGATTTTTTGAATTCCTTATACTTATCTTCATTGAATATGATTAGCATCTCTATTTCCGGAGCCGTAATCACATTTATAACATCTATCTTATGTGCATATACTTTACTAATTTTAAATTTTTCACGCCTTGAGTCAAGAATTCTAATAACAGAAATCTTATCCATAAATCCTTTTCTTAAGTATCTTTCCTCAAACTTTTTCCCTTCTCTACAGCGAATCACTTCTTCTTCTATCATTTCTTCTCTGGAAAAAATCAAAAGTTTATGATCCAATAGTATATCCATGACGGCATTTTCAGCTGCTCCCTCACATATACACGCCTTATATTTTGCTAATTCCATAGGCAGGCACCTCCTATGCAAGAGTTGCAACAATACTCTTCTTTAGTTGCATATATGCCTCATATGTCGGAGTCGTGCCTTCAAGGAAACCACTTTGATATGCGTCACTCTTCTTTATATCATTTCTTTTCAGGATATTTGAAAGATTTTCTACTGTAATACCATTTCGATTTCTTGTAATAAATATCCCATCATTACGCTCATATTCATCAAGCAATTCCGGATAATGTGTAGAAAAAATAAGTGTTCCGCCATTCTTATTTAACTTGCTGTCCATAAAGAAACGCACCAACGTTGTAACAATCTCTTTATTGAAATGGTTTTCAACCTCATCGACAACAATATATCCCCCACTTTGCAATACTTCCCGAGCCAAGGTAAAAGTTATCATTCCCTTTACTGTTCCCGAAGAAAGATAATTGTTTAATTCTACAGGATTGTTAAGAAGAATTTCTTCTTTTCCCTTAAACTTTAGATGGATTAGTGGTTTCTTATCCTTTTCATCAAAATGCAGGCTCTCAATTGTGGGATCCAGAAATGTGATAACCTCTGAAGGTATATCCTCTGAAAATGGAAGAACATTCATATTTGTATATTTCAAAAGATTAACAATATGCACATGTTCCTTCGTTTTTTTATTTCTGGCAATCATAATGCTCACATCATCAGATAAAAACTCCTCCCGACCGCTTCTAATCATTACCGGTTCTCTTCCGCCAAAATCAAGCATTGCCTTGCGGGTAGCTATTTCATCGATATTCTTTGTCCACATGGATTCTGACACAATGCTGTAACTTATTCCTTCTGTCTTACTCTGCTTCGATGTGATTATCGTTTCCAATCGACAAATTTCATTTGCTTTTCCAGAGAAAAAATACGTATTCAACTTAACTTCTTTTTCATTTCCCAATATATCTCTTGTCTCAATATGATTGATTGGCTCATTATTAATCATCTCTAAAACAAGCAAAATAACCTTTAAGACAGAGGTTTTTCCCGATGCATTTATACCAATAAATCCATTCGCTGAATTTAAGTAGACATTTGAAAATAAAGGATACAAAACCTCCTTATGCTCTTCCTCAATTCTCTGTTTTGCATAAAAAACCAAATCCAGTTTTCCCTTAAATAACGGTAACCCTTCTGCCGTAACACGAAGAAGTTTCATAGCCACCTCCAAATTTATAAACGCTTTTAGCGTTATTATTTTCTATTTAAAGGTAGTATACCATCTTAAATACGATTTAGCAACGTATTTTGCGTTGTTATTTTTACAATTATCTGATTTAATGGATTAAACCAATTCATTTTCACACTCGCTCTTGTGTGCAAGGATATTGGCTAACATATCACTGAGCACAACCAGATCTGCGGACAATATTGCCAAATCCTCCTCCGACAGGCATTCCGCGAGTTTGCAGGCAATTGTAGATAGCAGATATAAATTTTGACAGGAATTATTCATAAGATCAAGTCCATGACTACTCTTAATTCAGAATATGCAATGCCGATGCGGAGGGTTCCATAAATATTCCCACCTTAGGGGTCAGATAGGTAAATAGCACAAAACAGATTGCGAAAGCAATTACTGCCAACTTGAGCAAAAACAGATACTCTTCAGCTTTGCAAGATAGTGACAGCCTGTAAAAAGTAAAAAATCCAAGCAATACACTCAAGACGAAAGTTGCAATATCAAGAGCCATATAATTTTTTCCAAGAATACCGGAATACGTATAGAAAATAACCGGAATCAGACATGTACCCAGCAAAATTCCAACAAGCATGGAGGATACTGCGCATGGATAATCGGCTTTCATTTTCCGACTCATAAATAAGAAATACAAAAGCATTGGGAAAAAACATAATTTCATATGTTCCCATGTGGATTCATTTACCGGAAAGAAAAATCCAAGTATGAAGCTTTTACCGGACCACTCATAAACAAAATGTGAAAGTGTTCCTGTGATCATGACAAACACCACCCCCATGAGGGTATACAATTTTAATTTATTCATGGTAATATTGTATGCATTACACACGATTTCATACTATTCCAGCCAAAGCGTCCCCAAATAAATTTGCATATTCTATTGCCCGTTCTTGCCCGCATCGGCAAAACATTTTTTAATGCAACAGACAGTGACAGGAATGGCAATAATCGTACTGATCACGTCTGCAACCGGCATAGCCCACACAACACCGTTCATGCCGCCAAGTCTGGAGGTGATTGCCAGTGCCGGAATAAATACATATGCATTCTTCGACAAATTTACCACAAGGGCAGCTCCCGGCTTGTTCATCACCTGAATCATCAGAGAACAGAATTGGAAAATACAATAGCACCAGCCTGTTGTAAGCAGGATTTTCCCAAAGGTTACTCCATACCGGATTGCATCCGGGCCGGACACAAAACAACTGATGATTGGCTTCATTGCCAGATAACATACTACTGTGAGAATTGCTGCAATAACAAGGAGCAAAATGGAGGAATCCCGTAGCAGCTCATTGAACTTCTTCTTGTTCCGGTTTCCAATCTGGTACCCCAAAAGAGGCTGGACTCCCTGTGCAACGCCCAGCGCAAATACCATAACAATTGTAATAATATTGCACGCCGCGCCAAGTCCGGCTACCGGAATATCTCCATAGACAGCCATCTTTGTATTCATCAAAATCTGGCAAAGGCTTTGCCCAATCGTAGAGATTGCGGCTGTAATACCGATTGCGTACACCCCGGAAGCAATTTTTTCTTTTCCGGAAAAGTCAGAAAGTCGAATACTGATACTGCTTTTTCCTGCAAGAATAAGGTACAGATAAAATACCACAGCTACAAGATTTCCCAGAAGTGTAGCGGCGGCAGCACCTGCGGTACCCCAATGAAATCCGCAGATAAATACGGCATCCAGAACTATATTTACAATATTACCCGTCACAGAACCAATCATAGAAAGGGCTGGTTTCCCTTCCGCACGAAGCAGATTGGAAAGAACCGGCGAAAGAATTGCAAAAGGCGCACTGATTGCGATAAAAGCAATATAGTCCTTTGCATATTTAATTGTCTCTGCATCGGAAGCGCCCAATATTTTTATGAGAGGTTCTCTTCCAACAAACAATACCACAGCGACAATTACGCCGATCATGATGGCAGACCAAAAACAAAAGGACGAAACTTTGTCAATTTTCTTCTTGTTGTTTTCGCCTGCCAATCTTGACATCAGCGCAACACCGCCTGTGCCGAAGATATTTCCTACTGCCATAAATAGCAGAAATACAGGGGTTACCAAAGTAACCGCTGTCACCATGTAGTCATTATTTGCCATTGCAATAAATACTTTATCTGCCAGATTATAGACCAGCATCATAAGCATTGCTGCTATGGCCGGTATGATATTTTTTACCAATGCCCTGCCAATCGGCATTTGATCCATTTGTTTCAGTGCATTTTCGTTCGCATTTGCACTCATTTCTTTTCCTCCAAATAACTATTTTATTTCACAATAAGTGTTTTTGACTTTTGTATTTTATTGTGATAACATAAGTTATACGCCACGTGTCTATTATATTTCAACCGACAATGTTTCCATTATGGCTGATATGCGACATTTTTCAAAAAGTGGCTATTATTTTGGAGAAGGAACGAAAAAATGGATTTAAGAATTGTAAAAACAAGAAGAGCCATACAATCAGCTTTTATAGAATTGCGAAAAACAACACCTCTGGAAAAAATAAAAGTAAGAGATTTGTGTAAAATTGCATTAATCAACAAATCAACCTTCTACAACCATTATGATGATGTATTTGCATTATCAGAAGAAATGGAAAACGAACTGCTTACCCGGTGTATGAATGATTTTGAATACAAAGATTGTCTGCTGACCGATCCTATGAAGTTTTTAAAAAATGTTCCCGTGGTTTTAGAAAAGCAGGAGCCAGTCCTTTCCATATTGTTTTCCGGACGCACGGATGTCCTTTACAAAAAAATACAAAGACAGCTTCGCAAAAGTTATAGCAGCCCTAAGATGACTGCTGAGGAAGAGGTAAAGCTGACATTTGTGATTGGCGGTACCATGTATGCAATGCAGGAATTGTCAGATGAAGGGAACTATACTAAAGAAGAAATTTCTGCATATACAGCAAAGGTTATTGAATCCCTGATGGCTCATTAAGTCGAATCGACACTACTTAATAGTTACGATGATTTGAATCCATTTATTAATATGACTTGAGTTTTATCAAAAGCTATGCTATGATGCAAGGTATGCAGGACAGGTGATCGCGGCTGCAAGTGTCGAAAGACCGCAGGTGAGGAAAGTCCGGGCTTCACAGGGCAGGATGCCGGTTAACGGCCGGTGGAGGAAACTCTAAGGAAAGTGCAACAGAAATATACCGCTATGGGATGTGCAATGCACCTCTTGTAGTAAGGGTGGAATGGCAGTGTAAGAGACTACCGCCTCACTGGTAACAGGGAGGGCACATGTAAACCCCATCCGAAGCAAGACCGAATCAAAGCAATGACGTTGCCCGCCAGCTTTAGGTAGGTCGCTTGAGGCGATTGGCGACAGTCGTCCTAGATAGATGATCACCCAACGACATAACCCGGCTTATCGTCCTGCTAATTTTTCAATTTTTAAACATTCTGGCTCTATTCGATCCTTTTGCTAATTTTCTTTTTGAGAACCCCTCCCTCACTCATTCGCAAAATCATCCGGCTCCGCCGTATGGCGCTTCTTCGAAGCTCCATTTTGCTCATTCTTGAGGCGGTGGCTATGTTATTCTCTTTACATTTTGAGAACCCCTCCCTCACTCATTCGCAAAATCATCCGGCTCCGCCGTATGACGCTTCTTCGAAGCTCCATTTTGCT
>JAQXZD010000120.1 GCA_029227035.1 Lachnospiraceae bacterium | reverse complement strand
TGTTCTTTTAATAATTCACTAAGCACACCTAATTTTCTGACAGTAGTAGAAGTACTTTTTCCGTTGCTGTTTTTAAAACTTTTGGTGATATAAAAGGACTCTGAATTTTTTGATTTGGTCGTTGTTATTCTCATAATTTCTTTTAGTATACCATACTTCTTAAACAATTACCACCCATTACTACTAAATAAAACAGAAAATTTGACACAAAAAATGCAGGTAAATCAATACCTGCGACCACTTTTTCTAATATTCAACTGTCAAACTCCCGCGCACCTCGCGGATATGAAAATTATGCTGACGCATACCGCTCGGGCGCGAAAGAGTCGCAAGCGACTCTTTGTTTTTTAATTAACAGGAAATTTAACAGGAAAGTTCGACCTATACAATACTTGATTTATTAAAAGAGATATAGTATATTTGAACTGTTCGAGACAACAGGGGGCAATAGCCGCCATACGAACAGAGATAAGAGGAGGTTCATACCATGCAGACAATTACGAGAGTTGCAGTGGATGCAATGGGTGGAGACAATGCACCGCTTGAGATTGTAAAGGGTGCCGTTGACGCAGTGGTTTCCCATGATGATATCAAGGTGTTTCTGGTGGGACAGGAAGAAGCGGTCCGCGCGGAACTGAAGAAGTATCAATTCCCGGCAGAACGGATAGAGGTTGTGGATGCACCGGAAGTGATTGAGATGGCAGAACCACCGGTACAGGCGATTCGCAAAAAAAAGCAGTCATCTATGGTGATAGGCATGAATATGGTAAAACAGAAAGAGGCAGATGCCTTTGTTTCGGCAGGAAGTACAGGCGCCGTGCTTGTGGGAGGACAGACGATTGTAGGAAGAATCAAGGGAATCAAACGTCCGCCTTTGGCACCGTTAATTCCTACGGAGGCAGGAGCTTCTCTTTTGATTGACTGCGGAGCTAATGTTGATGCAAGACCGGAGCATCTGGTTCAGTTTGCCCGGATGGGTTCCATATATATGGAGAACGTTGTGGGAGTAAAAAACCCAAGAGTGGCAATCGTTAATATTGGCGCAGAGGAAGAAAAGGGAAATGCGCTTGTCAAGGAGACATTTCCGCTTCTGAAAGAATGCCATGATATCAATTTTGTGGGAAGCATTGAAGCGCGGGAGATTCCACACGGCGGAGCAGATGTGATCGTCTGCGAGGCATTTGTGGGAAATGTGATTTTGAAGCTGTACGAAGGCGTAAGCTCCACCTTAATCGGAGTGGTAAAGCAGGGCTTGATGAGCACACTGAAAAGTAAGATTGGTGCAGCACTCGCATTGCCGGCTCTTAAGAAGACACTTAAGAGCTTTGACAGCGGAGAGTACGGCGGAGCACCGTTACTGGGATTAAACGGACTGGTGGTTAAGACACACGGAAGTTCCAAAGCGGCAGAGATTACGAATTCCATTTATCAGTGCGTAACATTTAGTAAAGAGAATATCAATGGTATTATCAAAGAAAGAATAGCAGATTTAAACCAGAATGAACAGGAGTAGAAAGGAAGAGAGTCATGGAATTTGAAAAGTTAAAGAAGATTATTGTTGATGTGCTTAATGTGGATGAGAGCGAGATTACAATGGATACCACCTTTATTGATGATCTGGGAGCAGATTCACTGGATGTATTCCAGATTATCATGGGACTTGAGGAAGAGTTCGATATTGAGATTCCGAATGAACAGGCAGAAAAGATAGTTACGGTATCCGATGCGGTTGAACAGATTAAGGCGGCACTGAACAATAACTAATAGCTGATGGAGTTAAGGAGCCCGATATAAGGGCTCCTTCTTTTAGAAAAGAGGGAAAGTAAAGTGGCAGATTATATTGAACTCCAGGAGAAAATTGGATACCATTTTAACAACAGGCAGTTGCTCCGTCAGGCTTTGACACACAGTTCCTACGCAAACGAGAAACACATGCGAAAGCTCTCCGATAACGAGAGACTGGAATTCCTGGGAGATGCGGTGCTGGAAATTATATCCAGTGACTTTTTATACAGAAATTATACGGAGCTTCCGGAGGGAGAACTGACAAAGCTTCGGGCAAGTCTGGTCTGTGAGCCTACCCTTGCCACCTGCGCGAAGGAGATTGGACTTGGAAAATATCTCCATCTGAGCCACGGAGAGGATCAGACGGGCGGAAGAAACCGAAAGTCCATACTTTCCGATGCCCTGGAAGCGGTTATAGGTGCAATCTATCTGGATGGTGGTTTTACTAATGCAAAAGAGTTTGTGCAGAAATATATTCTCACGGACATTGAACACAAGCAGCTCTTTTATGATAGCAAGACTATCCTGCAGGAGGTTGTGCAGGGGCAGCATGAGCACCTGACCTATGTGCTGGTGGAGGAGACCGGACCGGATCACGATAAGAGCTTTACGGTGGAGGCGCGCGTCGGGGAACGTGTTATCGGAGCAGGCAGCGGACACACGAAGAAAGCGGCGGAACAGGAGGCGGCTTATCAGGCGCTTCTTGTGATAAGAGAGGAAAAGGGGGCAGATAATGTATTTAAAAAGTATTGAGGTGCAGGGATTTAAATCATTTGCCAATAAGATCGTATTTGATTTTCATCAGGGAATTACCGGTATCGTAGGGCCGAACGGAAGCGGTAAGAGTAATGTGGCAGATGCGGTTCGCTGGGTACTTGGAGAGCAGTCTGTCAAGCAGCTTCGCGGTTCTTCCATGCAGGATGTCATTTTTGCGGGAACGGAGAACAGGAAGCCTTTAAGCTATGCCTATGTGGCAATCACACTGGACAATTCGGATCACCAGCTTGCGGTGGATTTTGAGGAGGTTACGGTTGCGAGGCGTCTCTATCGTTCCGGCGAAAGTGAATATCTTCTGAATGGAAATCCGTGCCGATTAAAGGAAGTATCCGAACTTTTTTATGATACCGGTATCGGAAAAGAAGGATATTCCATTATCGGACAGGGACAGATTGACAAGATCTTAAGCGGAAAGCCGGAGGAGAGAAGAGAGCTGTTTGACGAGGCGGCAGGAATTGTAAAATTCAAGAAGCGCAAGGCAACGGCACAGAAGAAGCTGGAGGACGAGAGAGACAATCTGGTTCGTGTCAACGATATTCTTGCGGAGCTGGAGCGTCAAGTGGGACCTCTGGAGAAGCAGTCGGAGAAGGCAAAGACTTATCTGAAGAAGAAAAACGAATTAAGGGAATACGACGTCAATATGTTCCTGATGGAGACGGAGCGGATTTCACAGGAACAGAAGGAAGTGGAAGATAAGTTCCGTATTGCCGATGAGCAGTTGAAGGAACAGAACGCCGCATACGATAAAATCAAAGAAGAATACGAACAGCTCGAGAAGGCAATTGCAGAGATGGATGAGAAAATCAATTCTGCAAGAGAACAGTTGAGCGGCACAACGGTGATGAAGGAGAAGCTGGAAAGCCAGATTCGTATTCTCACGGAGCAGATACATACCGCAGAGATGACGGACGAGCATCTGAAGAGCCGTCTGGAGGCAATCGAGAAGGACCGCGAGGAGAAGCTTAAGAGCCGTACCTCTTATGATGAGGAAAAAGCGGGACTGGATGAGAAAATGGCGTCCATTCACGCGCGTCAGGAAGAGGCAAGGGCAGAGCTTGCCAAGGTGCAGGAAGAGATTGCAAAATGTAACAGCGGTATTGAGAACGGGCAGAAGGAATTGTATGAGCTTTTGAACAACCGAGCCGGAATACAGTCCAGACAGCAGCGTTTTGAGACGATGCTGGAGCAGGCAAACATCCGTAAGGCGGAGCTTGGAAAGCGTCTTCTGGACCGGAAGACACAGGAAGCGGATTTGAACACGCTGCTTGCGGAGCATCAGGGCGAATATGATAAAATCAGTGCCGGAATTCAGGAACTGAAGGAGAAAGAAAAGTCCCTCAGAGAGAAGGAAAAGGAATGGCGCAACAAGGCAGGGGAGTGCAACCGTCTGCTGGAGGAAAAGCGGACAGCCTTTCATAAGCAGCAGTCCAGACTGGAATCCCTTCGAAACATTGCGGAGCGTTATGACGGATACGGCAACAGCATCCGCAAGGTTATGGAGCAGAAAAGCAGTAATCCGAAGCTTCTCGGAGTTGTATCGGACATTATTCAGGTGGAGAAGAAGTACGAGATTGCAATCGAGACGGCGCTGGGCGGAAATATCCAGAATATCGTGACGGAGGATGAGGAGACCGCCAAGAAAATGATCAGCTTTCTGAAACAGAATCATTTTGGACGGGCAACCTTTCTTCCGCTTACCAGTGTGAGCGCGCGGAGTAATCCGAAGAACGAGGCGGCACTTCAGGAGCCGGGAGTCATCGGAATCGCCAACCGTCTTGTGAAATGTGACGCAAAGTATGATGAGGTGGCAGCGTATCTGCTGGGACGCGTGCTGGTGGTGGATGGAATCGACCATGCGATTGCACTTGCCAGAAAGAACCATTACAGCCTGCATATTGTAACGTTGGAGGGAGAGTATCTGAGCCCGGGCGGTTCCATGACGGGTGGTGCGTTTAAGAATTCCTCCAATCTGCTGGCAAGAAAAAGAGAGATTGACGAGCTGGAAGCGAAGATTAAAGCCATAAAGGATGAAATCGACGAGCTGAAGAGCCGCAAAGAGGATATCCAGACGGCCATTGCCCTGAATACGGACGAGATGGAAGAAGTCAAGAAGGAACAGCAGAAGCAGTATATTTTACAGAATACCGCAAAGATGAATGTGGACCGGGCAAAGCAGCAGAAGAATGAGAGCGAGGAAGTATTTTCCGGTCTCATGGGCGAGAAGGAACAGATTGAGAACCGGATTGCCGAGATTACTCTGGATCAGCAGAAGATTTCGGACGAGATTGTCCAGGCACAAAAGAGGGAGCAGGAGATTCAGGAAGAAACCGAGAATTTCCAAAAGATTCTGGAAGAACAGGGAAAGCTGGAAGCGGAAGCAAACGAGGGACTTTCCAAGATTCAACTGGAAGAAGCCGGTCTGGCACAGAGCATGGAGTTTACGCAGGTGAACATCCGCCGAATCAACGGAGAAGTGGAAAAGCTGGATACGGAAAAAGCACAGCTTTTGGAAAATGCCAAGAACTCCAAGGAAGATATTCAAAAAAAGCAGCAGGATATTGAGGAGATTAAGAAGACGATTGCGGCATCCTCGGATTCTTATGGAAAGACCGAAGAAGAGCTTCGGGAAAACATTGCAAAGAAAGAGCAGATGTCGGAAGACTACCGTGGATTTTTCCAGAAACAGGAGGAAATCTCCAAGCACTGCAACGATTTGGATAAAGAGATATTCCGTCTGAACAATCAGAGAGAGAAGCTGAAAGAAGCCGGAGAGTATCAGACCAATTATCTCTGGGAAGAGTATGAGCTGACTCCGCATGCTGCGGCAGAGCTGCGGAATCCGGATTATGAGGATCTGGCAGCCATTAAGAAGCTGGTTGCAACGGTTAAGGATGAGATTCGAAAGCTTGGTGACGTCAATGTCAATGCGATTGAAGAATACAAGGAAGTCTCCGAGCGGTACGTCTTTTTGAAGGGGCAGCATGATGATCTGGTAGAGGCAGAGCAGACACTGGTGGGAATCATCGAGGATCTGGACAACGGAATGCGCAAGCAGTTCACGGAGAAATTTGCCGAGATTCAGAAAGAATTTGACTCCTCCTTTAAGCATCTGTTCGGCGGCGGACACGGTGCGCTGGAGCTGGTGGAGGACGAAGATATTCTGGAATGCGGCATACGCATTATCGCACAGCCACCGGGAAAGAAGCTGCAGAATATGATGCAGATGTCCGGTGGAGAAAAGGCATTGACGGCGATTGCGCTTTTGTTTGCGATTCAGGCGTTGAAGCCTTCCCCATTCTGTCTCTTAGACGAGATTGAGGCGGCGCTGGATGACTCCAATGTCACACGTTTTGCAAGCTACTTGAACAAGCTGACGAAGAATACGCAGTTTATTGTCATCACCCACAGGCGCGGTACCATGGCGGCTGCGGACCGGCTTTACGGTATCACCATGCAGGAAAAGGGTGTGTCCACGCTGGTTTCCGTGAACCTGATCGAAAACGATCTGACAGAATAGTAAGAAAGGAAGAGATATGGGAGAAAAAAAGGGATTTTTCAGCAGGCTGGTGGCCGGGCTGACAAAGACAAGAGATAATATTGTGTCCGGAATCGATGCGGTATTCCACGGATTTTCCAAGATAGATGAGGAGTTCTATGAGGAGCTGGAAGAAATCTTAATCATGGGAGATCTGGGCGTAAAGGCCACAGAGGCAATTCTGGAGGATTTGCGCGGAAAAGTGCGTGAGAATCATATCAAGGAACCGGCAGAGTGCAAGCAGCTTCTGATTGACAGCATCAAGGAGCAGATGACAGTCGGAAATACGGCATATCGTTTTGAAACGGAAAAATCCGTGGTGCTGGTGGTTGGTGTAAACGGTGTGGGTAAGACCACAACAGTCGGAAAGCTGGCAGGAAAGCTGAAGGCAGATGGCAAAAAAGTTATTATGGCGGGAGCGGATACATTCCGTGCCGCAGCGGGAGACCAGCTCAAAGAATGGGCAAACCGTTCCGGAGTGGATATGATAGGAGGCACAGAGGGAGCCGATCCGGGTTCCGTGGTCTATGATGCCACAGCGGCGGCGAAAGCCAGAAATGCGGATGTTCTTCTGGTGGACACGGCGGGACGACTGCACAACAAGAAGAATCTGATGAACGAGCTTGGAAAAATCAACAGGATTCTGGAGAAAGAATATCCGGATGCATACAAGGAGACGCTGGTCGTGCTGGATGCGACAACCGGTCAGAACGCGCTGGTGCAGGCAAAGGAGTTTTCCGAGGTGACCGACATATCCGGAATTGTCTTAACGAAAATGGACGGAACGGCAAAGGGCGGAATTGCGGTGGCAATCCAGTCCGAGCTTGGAGTACCGGTGAAATATATCGGTGTGGGAGAGACCATTGACGATCTGCAGAAGTTTGATCCGGATGAATTTGTGAATGCATTGTTTGATGTGAAAAATGAAGATTTGGCTGAGGAGGAAGCATAAATGTTGACGTTGGATAAGTTTGAGGAAGCCAGTGAAAAGGTGAAGGAAGTTACACTGGAGACAAAGCTGATATACAGTGATTTCCTGAGTGCACAGACCGGTAATAAGGTATATCTGAAGCCGGAAAACATGCAGTTTACCGGAGCCTACAAGGTGAGAGGTGCTTATTATAAGATCAGCACACTGACGGAAGAGGAGAGAGGCAGGGGATTGATTACGGCATCCGCCGGAAACCATGCGCAGGGTGTCGCTTATGCGGCAAAATGCTATGGCTGCAAGGCGGTAATCGTGATGCCGACCACTACACCTCTGATCAAGGTAAACCGCACAAAGGGATACGGCGCTGAGGTAGTATTGCACGGAGATGTCTATGACGAGGCGTGTGCTTACGCGCTGGAACTTGCGGAGAAAAAGGGATATACCTTTATCCATCCGTTTGATGATCCGGCAGTGGCAACCGGACAGGGTACAATTGCCATGGAGATATTCAAGGAGCTTCCGTTAGTGGAGTATATTCTGGTCCCGATCGGCGGCGGAGGACTGGCAACCGGTGTATCGACACTTGCCAAGCTCCTGAATCCGAAGATTAAAGTTATCGGCGTGGAGCCGGAGGGAGCAGCCTGCATGAAGGCATCCTTTGCGGCAGGAAAAGTTACCACCCTTCCGAATGTCAATACCATTGCGGACGGTACGGCGGTCAAGACACCGGGCAGCAACATTTTCCCGTATATCCAGAAGAATCTGGACGATATTATTACCGTGTCGGATGATGAACTGATTGTAAGCTTTCTGGATATGGTGGAAAATCACAAGATGATCGTGGAGAATTCCGGACTTCTGACTGTGGCGGCATTAAAGCATCTGGATGTGAAGGACAAGCGCGTCGTATCCATCTTGAGCGGTGGTAACATGGATGTCATCACCATGTCTTCGGTTGTGCAGCAGGGCTTAATCTTCCGTGACAGAATCTTTACGGTATCCGTGCTGCTTCCGGATAAGCCGGGCGAGCTTGCCAAAGTTTCCGAGACTCTTGCCAAAGAGCAGGGTAATGTCATTAAGCTGGAGCATAACCAGTTTGTAACCACAAACCGTAATGCGGCGGTAGAACTTCGCATAACCCTTGAGTGTTTTGGAACCGACCATAAGAAGCAGATTTTAAAAGCGCTGGAGAAGGCGGGATACAAGCCGAAGACGGTGCGGACGATGATATAAAGGCGTATTGGAAATTGAAAAAATGTTCAATAACATAAAAGAAGAAACTATTATCAAGTACAATTGGAATATTTGGTGTGATGATAATGGAAATCTTTGGTCTGGGGAAACAGCTTTTAAAGTATTAGATGCGAAAGACTATTCTGATGAAGAAAAGGCAGTGTTAATATCCGAGAAAAAAGGTGAGTATCTGGCCGGTATCAATGATTTATGGAATGAAAAGCAGGAGATTCTTGGAAAAATTGACACGGCTCGTGCTATAGACCAATGGGATTATGAATATAACATTCGCAAAACATATCTGCCGTTGATAATACCTGATTGGCTTATATCAAGTGAAGATATTGCCTTGTTGGCAGCCAATATTTGTTCATCATTGTTTGTAGACAATATTAAGAAATATTCTCGGCAGAAAAGAAATTTCTATCTTGATTTTAATGCTTTTGTTCCTGATTCTGAGAAGGAAACCCGACAGTCTTATCTCCAATCTCATCCATATATTACAGAATCTATGGAATGTTTTGTTTCGGAAAAATGGGGAGCCATGGATTATCCGGGAGGAGAGATTCTTGCGTGGGAAGAATTTGTGGATCACAGCAAAATAACCTGTGCCAGACGTGATGATTGGGAATATACTATCGAATATGTTAGTATGGATTTCCTGAATTGTAAGGTGATTTTATCGGAATATGATTTTGATATTGTCACTTATGTAAATAGTAATGAAACTCATTCTTTTGTACAATTATGCAATTGTGAAATAACTCAAGGAATTGATAAAAAATGCCGTTTTCACTTTTTGATAAAGGATGAATATGGAAAATACAATGATTTGATTTTAGAATGTGATGATGTATCAATTGCATATAACAATGAATTATTTTTAGGCTAAAAGGGAATACTTTCTGCCACTCTATGACAAAAACAGCAGAAGAGACATAATAAATGATAAAGAAACCGATCAACTTTTGATTGAAAGGCATCTGTTGAGATGGTATGATATACGCATGGGAAACCAGAGAGCCGGGCGGCTTACCCTCTTTTATCGGAGGGGCTAACCCTCCAGACGAAAGAAAGGAGGGCGTTGCCGATGTATGTTACATACTCTGATTTAATTCAGATTGGAATATTCATTTGCGCCCTTGTGGGATTGTGTTACACGATTTTCAAGGGAAAACGAAAATAGCCGCCATTACTCGCAATAATGACGGCTGATTGTAAAAAATTAGTTTGTTAATTATTTGAGGGTAAGCTGTAACTCTCTGGCTTTCCCTATTTCTATCTTGAATATAGCACATGGTGGGGGTGATTTCAAGAAAAAATATCGTCACGAGAGATATTTTTTAATTATTTCTTGTAATTATGGGGAAATTTTTATAAAATATATCAAATATGGATTTAGAGCCATTGATCTGATAGTGAAAAGAAAAATGAGGGTGTCAAGAAAAAATACTTGACACCTGTTTTCGCTTATGGTAATCTATCCAAGGTGATTGATGTGGAAGAGAAGCTGGAACAGGCATATTTATATGATTTTTACGGTGAGTTACTGAATGAGCATCAGCGCCGGATCTATGAGGACTTCGTGTTTAACGACCTCTCCCTCGGTGAGATTGCCGCGGAGGAGGGAATCAGCAGACAGGCAGTGGCTGATATGATTAAGCGCTGCGGGAAGAAGCTTTCCGATTATGAAGAGAAGCTTCACCTGGTCAGGAAGTTCTTGTCGATTAAGCAGGATGTGGAAGAGATTCACAGACTGACAAAGGTGTTTCGTGAGTCAAAGGATGAGGGACTTATGGAGCAGGTGGCGACGATATCGAACCAGATTATAGAGGAGTTGTAGGATGGCATTTGACAGTCTTTCCGAAAAACTGCAGAATGTATTTAAAGCCCTGCGCGGTAAGGGAAGGCTGACCGAAGAGGACGTCAAGACTGCGCTTAAGGAAGTCAAGATGGCGCTTCTGGAGGCGGATGTCAATTTCCGTGTGGTGAAGCAGTTCGTCAAGGATGTGCAGGAGCGAGCAATCGGTCAGGACGTGATGAGCGGACTGAACCCGGGACAGATGGTCATTAAGATCGTGAATGAAGAGATGGTCCGGCTTATGGGTTCCGAGACCACAGAGATTGCATTCCGTCCGGGCAAGGAACTGACCGTGATTATGATGGTCGGTCTTCAGGGTGCAGGTAAGACCACCACGACGGCGAAGATAGCAGGCAAGCTTAAGACAAAAGGCAAGAAGACACTGCTTGCCGCCTGTGATGTATATCGTCCGGCAGCTATCGAACAGTTGCAGATTAACGGTGAGAAGCAGGGCGTGGAAGTCTTCTCCATGGGAGATAAGAACAAGCCGGCAGATATTGCAAAGGCTGCAGTCGAGCATGCGAAGAAGAATGATTATAATGTTTTGATTATCGATACGGCAGGACGTCTTCATGTGGATGAAGACATGATGGCGGAGCTGATTGAGATAAAAGATGCGGTAGATGTATTCCAGACGATACTGGTGGTGGATGCCATGACCGGTCAGGATGCCGTCAACGTAGCGTCAACCTTTGATGAGAAGATTGGCATAGACGGTGTGGTACTGACAAAGCTGGACGGTGATACCAGAGGCGGTGCGGCGCTTTCCATCCGCGCGGTGACCGGCAAGCCGATTCTGTATGCAGGTATGGGCGAGAAGCTGTCGGATCTGGAGCAGTTCTATCCGGACCGTATGGCATCAAGAATCCTCGGGATGGGGGATGTGCTGACCATGATTGAGAAGGCACAGGAGAACATCGATGAGGAGAAGGCGAAGCAGCTTGAGCAGAAGATGCGCAAGAATGAATTTGACTTCGAGATGTATTTGGAGTCAATGAGCCAGATGAAGAAGATGGGCGGACTTTCCAGTCTGATGGGCATGATGCCGGGACTTGGCATGGGTGCCGGAAAGATGCCGGATATTGATACGGATGAAGCGGAAAAGGGCATGGGAAGAATTGAGGCAATCATCTATTCCATGACACCGGAGGAGAGAAAGAATCCGAACCTGCTTAATCCAAGCCGCAAGACGCGCATTGCAAAAGGCGCAGGAGTTGAGATTGCAGAAGTCAACCGTCTGGTCAAGCAGTTTGAGCAGACGAAGAAAATGATGAAGCAGATGCCCGGTATGATGGGCGGTAAACGTGGTAAAAGAGGAATGTTCAAAGGACTTCCCTTTTAGATAAATAAACCTATGAGGAGGTGAAAAGAATGGCAGTAAAGATCAGATTAAGAAGAATGGGACAGAAGAAGGCTCCTTTTTATAGAATCGTAGTTGCAGACTCCCGCTCACCGAGAGACGGAAGATGTATCGAAGAGATCGGAACCTATGATCCGACTAAGGATCCGAGCGAATACCATGTAGATGCTGAGCTGGCTAAGAAGTGGTTATCTAACGGTGCACAGCCGACAGAGACTGTAAACAGAATCTTCAAGGCAGCCGGTATTGAGAAGTAATTGTGTCAGGTTTGAGGGTGAATGTAATGAAAGAATTAGTTGAAGTAATTGCAAAATCGCTCGTCGATTATCCGGATGAAGTTGTTGTGACGGAATCCGAGAACGAGAGAGGTACCATATTGGAGCTTCGCGTTGCGCAGTCTGATATGGGCAAGGTGATTGGAAAGCAGGGACGTATTGCGAAGGCAATCCGTTCGGTGGTCAAGGCCGCAGCCTCAAAAGAAGACAAAAAAGTTATTGTAGAGATAATGCAATAAATGTAACGTCACGAAGTGACGTTACCTACGCACCGCACAAGCTGAAGGCTTATTGAATGTGCGGTGCTTTTTTTTATATTTAAAAATTTGGCTGATTGCGAAATTCCATGAAAACAATTATCGTGTATTATTACAGAAATTTCGCAGGAGTGTATTGTGTTTTGTGAAAGACCAAGAATCGACAGTACCATGATTCCAGCAGATAGGATAATAGCGTAAAAGTTGCAAATTGTCATTAATAATGTGAAATCGTTCATGGTACAAACTCGATTCTTGACTTGAACAAAATATGATACACTCCTGCGAAAGGGTGTAATCCTAGGCAGACAATTGCTTTTATGGAGTTTCGTAATCGTTTATCGGGAGATTTTATTATATGGAAGATTTATTGCAGGTCGGTGTGGTTACCACTACCCACGGAGTGCGCGGAGAAGTCAAGGTGTTTCCGACCACGGACGATCCGGCACGCTTTAAGAAATTGAAAAATGTGATTCTGGATGATGGGAAAACCCAAAGAGATATGGAAATCAGCGGGGTAAAATTCTTCAAGAATATGGTGATTCTTAAGTTCAAGGATCTGGATGATATGAATGAGGCGCAGAAGCTGCGTCAGGCAAAGCTGTTTGTTACAAGAGACAATGCAGTGGAGCTGCAGGAGAACGAATATTTTATTGCGGATCTGATTGGAATGCAGGTGGTATCGGACGAAGGGGAAGAGCTGGGAGAAATCTCGGATGTCCTGCAGACCGGAGCCAATGATGTCTACGTGATTCAGAAGGAAAAGCAGGCAGATATTCTGGTGCCTGCCATCAAAGACTGCATCATCAACGTGGATTTGGAGCAGAATATCATGACGGTGCATCTGCTTCCGGGATTGAGGGATTAGACTATGAACTTTCACATTCTGACGCTTTTTCCGGATATGGTGATGAACGGACTTATGACGAGCATCACGGGACGGGCGGTACAACAGAATAAGATTGGAATTGAAGCAGTCAATATCCGCGATTATACCGAGGACCGGCACCAGCGGGTGGATGACTATCCCTATGGCGGCGGCGCAGGAATGCTGATGCAGGCACAGCCGGTGTATGATGCCTGTAAGAGTGTGCTGGAGCGATTGCCGGAAGGCAGGAAAAGGCGCGTTATCTATGTGACGCCTCAGGGAGAACCCTTCACCCAGCAAAAGGCAAAGGAGTTTTCGGAGAGCGAGGAGCTTTTGCTTTTGTGCGGGCATTATGAGGGAATTGATGAGCGTGTGCTGGAGGAAGTGGTGACGGATTATATTTCCATCGGTGATTATGTTCTTACGGGAGGCGAACTGGCAGCCATGGTGATCGTGGATGCGGTGGCGCGGCTTGTGCCGGGCGTGCTTCACAATGATATATCCGCGGAAACGGAATCCTTTCACGGATACCTTCTGGAGTATCCGCAGTATTCCAGACCGGAGAGCTGGCATGGAAAAGAAGTGCCGCCTGTGCTGCTGTCCGGAAACAAAAGAGAAATTGAGACGTGGCGGAAGAAACAGGCGAAAGAGCGCACAAGGGAGCGCAGACCGGATTTGTATGAGAAATACTGCGCATTGGAAGAGAGTAAGGCTTTTTTGATGAAGCAGAAGCTTCTTCATATGGATATGATAGAATGTATCAACCGCGGACAGGCGGAAGTACTGTACCGGAGTGAACGGGAGCTTTTGTTACGGGAAAGATGCAGCGGTGTCTTATATCACGCCGGAGCTCCGGAGAATCCAGACGAATGGGAAGCCGGGCAGATTCTGCTTAAGGAAAAGCAGAACGGAAAGCTCTGTCTGGTTCTTCACGGAGAACAGATGGTTACCTGTGTGGAAGAGCTTCTTTCCCTTAGAGTAAGCCTGACCTGCTGTCAGGCAGTCTGCACCCGGAGAGAAAAGCTGCCGGTAAGAGGACTGTATCGTCAGGACACTTTTACGACAGTCTTAGGATATCAGATTCGGAGTCTTGGCGAGGCAGATGGGGATGCCGTTTTGGCAGAATATGAAGGCAATATGCCCAAGGCTTATGTGAGAGAGTGTATCCGAAAAGGCAGTATGAAAGGCGCTTTTTTGGACGGGCAGCTCTGCGGCTATATCGGGATGCATGAGGAAGGCGCAATCGGACTGCTTTATGTGCATCCGGATCATCGCAGGAGAAAGCTGGCGCAGGCTCTGGAGACGGTGATGATCAATGAGGGCTTAGAGCGGGGAGAGATTCCCTATACACAGATTTCAGCGGATAATCAGGCAGCAATTTTGCTGCAGGAGAAGCTGGGGCTTTGCAGGGCAAAGATAAATTTATATTGGATGGAGTAAGTGCAGTTTCCGCGATTCCCAAAGAAAAAAGTCTTGCATTTTGACAGAGAGTATGGTAATTTATTAATGTTGTGAATAAAAGAGATGGTCCTCTGTTGCAGAACCTGCATTAAGAACGTCAAATGAATCAGGAGGTCACAGAAATGAACGCAAGTGAAATTATTAAGAACATTGAGACAGAGCAGTTGAAGGCTGAGGCACCTCAGTTTTCCGTTGGTGATACCGTAAAAGTATACGGTAAGATCAAGGAGGGAAACAGAGAGCGTATTCAGGTATTTGAGGGAACCGTTATTAAGAAGCAGGGCGGAAGCAACCGTGCAACATTTACGGTAAGAAAGCTTTCCAACGGTGTCGGAGTTGAGAAGACATGGCCGTTACATTCCCCGAACGTAGAAAAGGTGGAGATTGTCCGCAAGGGTAAGGTTCGCCGTGCTAAGCTTTACTACTTAAGAGATCGCGTAGGTAAGGCTGCTAAGGTAAAAGAATTAGTAAAATAGTTTGCGGAAGGAAGCCGGTACGGAATGTACCGGTTTCTTTTGTAAATAACAGGAGAGTACCATGAGAAGAAATGGATTGAATTTTAACAAAAAGCGGAAAAAATTCAATATACCTTTATTTAAAGAGGTGCTGTTATGGGTGGTAGAGTGTGCGATTGTCATTGTGATTGCCTATACGCTGGTCAGTTTCTTCGGACAGAGAACCAGTGTGGTGGGAAATGCGATGGCAGACACACTGGTGAATGATGAGCAGATCTTTATGAACCGGTTTGTCTATATGCTCACCGGGCCAAAGCAGGGAGATGTGATTGTGTTTCTGCCGAACGGAAACGAGAAGTCGCATTATTATGTGCGCCGTGTGATTGCCTGTCCGGGAGATACGGTGTGGATTCATGACGGAGCCGTGTATGTCAACGGAGAGATTTATAATGAAGAGATTGCCGTGGCATCGATTGAGAATCCGGGACTGGCGGAGGAAGAGATGAAGCTGGGCGCGGATGAATACTTTGTGCTGGGTGATAACCGTAACAACAGTGAGGACAGCAGACTGGCAAATATAGGGAACGTGAAGAAAGAATACATTATCGGAAAAGCATGGTTCTATTTTAAAAATATTACGAACATGGGACTGATACATTAGATTCTGGTTTCGGGAGGAGGCAAGCATGAATTTTCAGTGGTATCCGGGGCATATGACCAAGGCAAAGCGTCAGATGCAGGAAGATATTAAATTGATAGATCTGGTGATTGAGCTGGTGGACGCAAGAATTCCGCTCAGCAGCAGGAATCCGGATATTGACGAGCTGGGCAGGAATAAGTTCCGGCTGATTCTGATGAACAAGGCGGATCTGGCGGATAAGAAGGTGACAGAACTCTGGAGTGCCTTTTTCCGGGAGAAAGGGTATTTTGTGGTGAGTCTGGATGCCCGCAGCAGAAACGGCATGAAATCCATAACGGATATTATTATGGAAGCCTGTAAGGAGAAGATAGAGAGAGACAGAAAGCGGGGAATCAAGAACCGCCCAATCCGTGCGATGGTGGTGGGAATTCCTAATGTGGGCAAGTCTACCTTTATCAATTCGTATGCGGGGAAAGCCTGCGCTAAGACCGGAAACAAGCCGGGCGTGACGAAGGGAAAGCAATGGATTCGTCTGAATAAAAATGTGGAGCTCTTGGATACGCCGGGTATTCTCTGGCCGAAGTTCGAGGATCAGAGCGTGGGGCTTAGGCTGGCGATGATCGGGTCCATAAGGGATGAGATATTGAATACGGATGAGCTGGCAATCGAGCTGCTTGCCTTTTTGAAGGAGAATTATCCGGGGATTGTACAGGAGCGGTACGGAGTGGAAGAAGCACAGGAGCTTCCGGAGATTCTGTGCGGGATAGCGGAGAACCGTAAGTGCATTACCAAAGGCGGAGAAGCAGATTACAGCAAGGCCGCAGCACTTTTGATTGATGAATTCCGAAGTGGAAAGTTGGGAAAAATTACGTTGGAGAAGCCGTGAGATGATACAGAAACCGATAGGGGATATCAAAGAAGAACTGAAAAATACAAAGCAGGAGCAGCTTATGGCTTTTGTGAAAGCCTATGAGCAGGATGCGCGCGCCGGAGTGCAGAAGCTGGTGGCTGCAACGGTAAAAAAGCATGAAAAGTATGAAAAAGAACTGATTCGGACGGAAACGTTAAAGAAATACGAGAAAGAGTACGATAATTATACATATATCTGTGGTATTGATGAGGTCGGCAGAGGACCGCTGGCAGGGCCGGTGGTGGCGGGAGCCGTCATTCTGCCGAAGGATTGTGATATTCTCTATATCAACGATTCCAAGAAGCTGTCCGCGGCAAAGCGGGAGGAACTCTATGATGAAATCATGGAGAAGGCAGTGGCAACGGGAATCGGCATGGTGGGACCGGAACGCATCGATGAGATTAATATTCTGCAGGCAACCTATGAAGCTATGCGGGAGGCCATCGGAAAGCTGAGTCCGCAGCCGGATCTTCTGTTAAATGACGCGGTTACGATTCCTGAGGTAAGCATCCGGCAGGTGCCGATTATCAAGGGGGATGCCAAGAGTATTTCCATTGGAGCTGCTTCGATTATCGCGAAGGTGACGAGGGATCGGCTGATGGAGACGTATGAGGATATTTATCCGGGATATGGCTTTGCTTCCAACAAGGGATACGGAAGTGCAGAACATATTGCGGCACTGAAAAAAATGGGACCGACTCCAATCCACAGAGCATCGTTTATTAAAAATTTTGTGTCATAGGCACGTTTTGCAAAGGATGGGTGCGGTATATGCAGATATCAGATTTGATGGGACAATATCATCCGAACACGTCGAAGGGGGCAGGGCGGCTGACCGGAACCAAGGGCGTGGAAAATCTTGTCTCCGAATTTCGTTCCCTGACCAAGGGGAATATTTTTGAAGGGACGATCAGTGCGATTAAAAATAAAACCGTGGTGCTGGCGCTGTCGAACGGACAGCAGATTTCTGCCAGACTGGAGGGAAAAGTGGATCTCTCTGTGGGGGAGTCCATGTTTTTTCAGGTGAAATCCAATGACGGCAGCCAGATAGAGATTCGCCCCTTTGTGGAGGGCGGAACAGGGGTAAATTATACCTTGCTTCAGGCTCTTGCAGCGGCGGGACTTCCGAAGGAACCGGAGTATCTGTCCATGGTAAACCGGATGATGCAGGAGCAGATGCCCATTGATAAGGGAAGCCTTCAGCAGATGGCGCGTACCATGAGCATGAACAGTGACATTGATGTGCAGACGCTGGTGCAGCTTAAGAAGCTGGGGATTCCGATTACGCCGGAGAATGCCTCCATGTTCGAAAATTATATGGATGACAAGCAGGCGATTACCAGGGGACTGGAACAGTTTATGACGGAGCTTCCGGAGCTGATGGGAAGCGACACGGTACCACCGGAGGAAGTGCGGCACAGTGCCGGACAGATTCTCTCCATTATCACGGAGGGAATTCCGGAGGAGACGCAGGCCACAGAAAGCCGGTTGATGCAGCCGAACGCAGAGGCGGCAGAGATGGTGGCGCAGGAAATGCCGGAGCAGGGTATGCCCGCAGCGGAAAAAGCGGCAGTGGAAGCGCAACCGGAAACCGGGCAGGCAGCGGCAGTAGAGCAGGAGGCGGAACAGGCAGCGACAGTGCAGCAGGAAAACGGACAGGCTGCGGTAACGGAGCAGGAGACCGGACAGCCCGGAGTGACTCTTGGCGAGCAGGAGACAGCGCAGGAAGTTACACAGCAAATCACGCAGGAAATGTCACAGGTACAGGAAGAGAGTTTGCTGCCGAAAGCCATACCGCATACCCTTGGCGCGATACTGGAGCCGGAGCAGTTGGAGAATCTGAACCAGATGATCGGAAAGCTGATCGGAATTGAGAAGATCGGATATACGGCGGAGAGTCAGGTGGCAGATGTCCTTAAGGATTTGCAGCAGGTGTTAAAGGATCCGCTTCCTCTGGAACGGACGCATCTGGCAAAGATTCTGTCTTCGCCGGAATTCAAGGGGATGGTAAGGGATGCCATGGAGCAGCAGTGGCTGATACCGCCTTCGGAGCTTGCCGGTGAGGAGAATAAGATTGGCAGATTGTATGAGCGGCTGAACGGACAACTGGAGCAGATTGGAAGAGTCCTGAAAGGAACCGGACAGGGACAGAGCAGTCTGGCGCAACTGACGGCCGATTTACAAAACAACATTGAATTTATGAATCAGATTAACCAGACTTATACCTATGTGCAGCTTCCGCTGAAAATGTCCGGGCAGAATGCCAGCGGACAGTTGTATGTCTATACCAACAAAAAAGCGCTGGAGGAAGGCGAAAAGGATCTGACCGCTTTTTTGCATCTGGATATGGACAATCTGGGACCTACGGATATTTCGGTCCGTCTCAGGGGAAAAGAGGTCAGCACGAATTTTTATCTGGAAAATGAGGAAGCCTATATGCTTCTGGAGCGAAATCTTCCGGTATTGGAGGCAAGACTTCAGAAAAAGGGCTATCATTGCAACATGTCTGTCATCAATGAGGAAAAGCATGTGAATTTTGTGGAGGATTTTCTGAAAAAGGATCAGCCGAACGCAGGACAGCTTCACAGATATTCCTTTGATGTGAGGGCATAAGGGGGAATCGGATATGGCAGAGAGAAAAGCAAAACCCTTCGAATTTATACAACTGGATAAAGAGCGAAAAGAGGGGGAGGATAAGACGGCGGTTGCCATTGCCTATGAGCCGGGAGATTCGGCACCGAAGATTCTTGCAACCGGAAAAGGCAAGGTTGCAGAGCGGATTATTGAGACTGCCGAGGAGAACAATGTTCCCACTTATAAGGATGACAAACTGGCATCCACTCTTGCAAAGCTTCAGATCGGGGATATGATTCCGCCGGAACTGTATGAGGTTGTGGCGGAGATTCTGGTTTTTGTGGATGATATGGACAGACTGAAGGCAAAGGTGAGACAGCAGGCATGAACAGGCGGCAGACGGGCAGTGATTATGAGAGGCTTGCGGCAGAATATCTGAAGAAACAGGGATATGAGATTCTTGCACACAATTTCAGAAGCAGAGGCGGAGAGATTGACATCATTGCAAGGGAGAAAGAATATCTTTGTTTTGTGGAGGTGAAATACCGCTCCGGAAACGGCTGCGGTTCCCCGTTGGAGGCCGTGACAAGGCATAAGCAGCAGAATATTATCCGGACGGCAGGTTATTATCTGATGAAACGGGGACTGCCGTTGGATACGGCATGCCGCTTTGACGTTGTTGCAGTGGAAGGGGAGCAGATTACCCTGCTTCGCAATGCATTTGGAGCGTAAGATGAAATACAGTGATTTTAAGATTAAGGGAAAAGAAAAAATATTGGATTTAGTAACCGGTGCAGTCCCGGTTCTTCGTTTCCCGTTGTTCCCGGAGGATATGGTGGAGCACTGTTTTACCACAAGGGAAGGCGGAGTCAGCAAGGGAATCTACGAGAGCATGAATTTAAGCTTTACCAGAGGGGACGATGAGGCGGATGTCCGGAAGAATTACGAGCGGATTGCCCGGTTTTTCGGAAAGAAGGCAGAGGATATCGTCTGCTCGGATCAGACGCATACCACCAATGTGTTGAGAGTCGGAAGGGAATCCGCAGGATGCGGGGTGACAAGAGAGCGCACTTATACGGATATTGATGGATTGATTACCGATGAGCCGGGTGTGATTCTTGCAACCTTTTATGCGGATTGTGTGCCGCTCTTTTTTGTGGATCCGGTGCACCGTGCCATCGGTCTCAGTCACTCCGGGTGGAGGGGAACCGTTGGCCGGATGGGACAGGTGACGCTTGAAGCGATGCACAGGGAGATTGGAACAAATGCCGGGGATGTGTTTGCGGCGGTGGGACCGTCCATCTGTCAGGAATGTTATGAGGTGAGTGAGGATGTCATGTCTGCCTTTGCAGAGGAATTTTCCGGTCATGAGGATGAGATTATAAGGGATCAGGGAAACGGAAAATATCTGCTGGATTTGTGGAAGAGCAATGAGATTGTCCTGACGGAGGCGGGAATTCAAAGGGATCATCTGGCGGTGACCAATATCTGTACGTGCTGCAATCCGTCGCTGCTTTTTTCCCACAGGGCAAGCCATGGGAAGCGGGGAAATCTGGGGGCATTTATGATGCTTAGAGAATGAAATATTACTGAATAATTCAGATTAAGAAAATCCTAAGAAATTATTCCATAGTTGTTAAATGAAAAGAATCCGGGATATGTTACACTTTGTGGTGTTTAGTAAAGAATATAACCTGGAGGAAAATCATTGATACAGCCGGAATACAGAGACGCAAGGCCGCTTTACCAGCAGGTAAAAGAGGGAATACGTAAAATGATAATTTCACATGCCGTCTGCGAGGGGGAAGAGATGCCCTCCGTGCGGGAACTGTCTGCGAGACTTGCAGTGAATCCCTATGCTGTCACTCTGGCTTATCGGGAGTTGGAGAAGGAGGGATATATCAGACAAAGCGGGCGGGAAGGCTGCTTTACGGTTGCGGCCGTGGAGGAAGAGAAACCGTGCGGCGAGATGTTCCGAACTTTTGACGAGGCTGTGAAAGAGCTTGTCCGGATGTCCGTGGGAACCGAGGAACTGGTGCAGCGGGTGAAGAGACTGGCAGAAGGAGAAAAAGAGTTTGATAGAGGTTAATAATCTGGTAAAGGAATTCGATGGTTTCCGGGCACTTGACGGTGTAAATATGAATGTGGGAGATGGGGATATCTACGGGCTGGTGGGTCCGAACGGAGCCGGAAAATCCACATTGATCCGGCACCTGACCGGGGTATACCGGCAGGATAAGGGTGAGGTATACATAGACAAAGAACCTATCTATGAAAACAGAAAAGTGAAGGGCGAGATTGCCTATATACCGGATGATCTGTTTTATTTTCTGCAGGCGGATACGCTGGAGATGATGCGGTATTACAAGAGAATTTATGCGTCCTTTGACGAGAAGCTGTTTTATCATATGCAGGAGTTCTTTTCGAATATTGATGTGAAACGCAATATCCGCAGCCTGTCGAAGGGCATGCAGAAGCAGGTGGCTTTCTGGCTGGCAATCTGCTGCCGTCCGAAGCTTCTGATTCTGGATGAGCCGCTGGACGGGCTGGATCCGGTGATGCGACGTCAGGTCTGGAGTATTTTAATGTCCGAGGTTGCGGAAAAGAAAATAACGGTTCTGGTGTCTTCCCATAATCTGCGGGAGCTGGAGGATGTGTGCGACCATGTGGGTGTCATGAACCACGGGAAGATTATGATTGAGCGTTCCCTTGCGGAGCTTCAGGGGAACATCAGCAAGATTCAGGTTGCCTGTCAGTCCGGCATGCCGAAGCTGTCAAAGGAATTTGAAATCCTGCACATGTCCAATATCGGACGTGTCTATACCCTGATTGTCAAGGGTAATCCGAAAGAGGTGGCTTCCGCCATCTCCACGGAGGGAGAGCATCAGGCAATTGTGGATATCCTTCCGCTTACACTGGAGGAAATTTTTATATATGAGATGGGAGGCTTAGGCTATGAAGTCAAAGACATCCTTTTTTAATAAAGCGGTCTTCCGCAAAAATGTGGTCCTGTACTGGCCAATCTGGGTGAGTTACCTTCTGTACGGACTGATAAAGGTTCCGGGCAGGCTCTGGTATTTCCTGCAGGGCAGGATGGACACGACGAACATCAGACTGATGGGGCTGGGAGACAGCCTGCATATGCAGCCGGACATTATCGCAATCGCCGTGGTTGCGGCAGTTACCGGGATGGCGGTGTTTAATTATCTGTTTACTTCCAGAAGCGCCAATATGATTCACGCGCTTCCGGTTACGAGAATGGAACTGTTTGTGACAAATGTGGTGAGCGGGTTAAGCTTTATGCTGGTTCCGCAGATTATCGTATTTTTTACGGCGGTTATCCTGTGCCTTGCAACCGGGATTACGGCGGTGCAGTATCTGCTGTGCTGGCTGGTCAGTGTGATGGCGATTGCGTTCTTTTTGTTTTCACTGGTGAGCCTGTGCGCCATGCTGACAGGGGTGCTGTTTGCGCTTCCGGTGTATTTTATGGTGATGAATTATCTGGTCGTGGGTTTTGTAATCGGAATGCGGTATGTGCTTTCTTTTCTGGGATACGGAATTGATTATTTTACGTCTCCGGACGGAGAGATGTTTCGTATTTTTTCCCCGCTTGATTATCTGATCCGGAATGTGGAAATACAGGGGAGTATCACCTACAACAGCAAAGGGGATGAGGTGATCACCGGCCTGAGATACAGCGGCGGAATGGCTGTGGCAGGCTATGCGGCAGTGGCGGTGTTCATCTATCTGCTTGCCGCTTATTGCTATAAAAAGAGACGGATTGAGAGAACAGGGGATCTGCTTTCGTTTGGCTGGTTAAAGCCGGTGTTCCGCTGGGGCGTGGGAATCTGTTTTGGCTTTACCGCAGGATTGTTTATCGGCGAAATCATGAACCAGACCTGCAGGGAAGTAAAGAGCTGGCTGTTTTTCGCGCTGGTCATTCTGTTTGGCGTGGTAGGATTTTTTATCGCGGAAATGTTTGTGCAGAAATCTTTTGCAATCTTTAAAAACGGCAGAAGATGGAAGGAATGCGGCGTGTTTATTGTTTTTGCGGGTGCAGTCTGTGGAGCGGTACACGGTTTTTCGGTTTATCTGGAAAACTATATACCGAAGGAGGAGCAGATTGCGGAGGCATATATCCAGTACAATTATCCGGTGGAATTCACCGGAGCGGATGTGAGCGAAGTGGTTCGGATGCAGAAATCCATTCTCTCCAAAAAGGATGCGTTTTTGTCCGAATGCAGGCAGCAAAATGACAATGCGTACATCAGCGTCACCTATCGCCTGAAAAACGGAGAGAAAATCTGCAGAAACTATATGCTTCCGATCGGGACGGAAAGCAGTGCAAAAATTGCGGAGCAGATATACGGATATGAGTCCGAGCCGGATAATTTCATGCGCTATGTGGTGGGCTATGATTATTCGGAGATTACCGAGGGAACAGATACCCAGTTGGAATATTACGGCAAGAATCAGAGCTATGTCACCCGTGACGGAGACGGAGATGCGGCAATGCAGCTTTTTCATGCAGTGATTCAGGACGTCCGGGAGGGAACTCTGCAGAAATATAATCTGAATAAATTCGTGGATGCCGACGGAACAAGCATGAAAAAATATAAGACAGCCGGCCTGTATCTGTATTACCGCCACAAAATCAGCAAGTGGCAGAATGCGTACCAGAGAGTGGACGGAATCAATGCCGAGGATGAGGTGGCGGGAACTAACGGAATCAATACCGTGAAGGACGGTTATTCCTATGTCTATTTCGGGGAGGACTGTGCCAATATTATACAGACGCTTATTGAGTCCGGGATGATTCAGTCGGAAAAAGAACTGCGCTATGTACATATGGGGGAAAATTATTAGAATTTGACGGGGCAGGACTTTACAAGCAGGTGTGGTTATTGTAAAATCAAGCAGGGTGGGGAAACCTAACCTGCTTATTTTTTATTTAATCAGGAAATTCTGCTGAATTTCCTAATTAAATAAAAACGAAAACATACATTACAAAGAGAGGTAAGAAATGGGAAGACCGGTTGTAGCGATTGTTGGACGCCCAAATGTGGGAAAGTCAACGCTTTTTAATACTCTGGCAGGAGAGCGGATATCCATTGTGAAGGATACGCCGGGGGTGACCAGAGATCGGATATATGCGGATGTGTCATGGCTGAATTACCAGTTTACGCTGATTGACACGGGAGGAATTGAGCCGGACAGCGGCGATATTATTTTGTCACAGATGCGGGAGCAGGCAGAGATCGCCATAGAGACGGCGGATGTGATTATGTTTATCACGGATGTGCGCCAGGGACTTCAGGATGCGGATGCAAAGGTCGCGGATATGCTGCGCCGCTCCAAAAAGCCGGTCGTTTTGGTGGTAAATAAAGTGGACAGCTTTGAGAAGTTTATGCCGGATGTCTATGAATTCTATAATCTCGGAATCGGGGAACCGTATCCGGTTTCCGCTTCATCCATGCTGGGAATTGGCGATATGCTGGATGAGGTGGTGAAGTATTTCCCGAAGGAAGAGGCAGAGGAGCAGACGGATGAGCGCCCGAGAGTGGCAATTATCGGAAAGCCGAACGTGGGAAAATCTTCCCTGATTAACCGGCTGGCAAATGAGGAGCGCGCAATTGTATCAGATATTGCGGGAACCACAAGGGATGCCATAGACACAAATGTCAATTATAACGGAAAAGATTACATTTTCATTGATACGGCGGGACTGCGCAGAAAGAGCAAGGTCAAGGAAGAGATAGAGAGATACAGCATTATCCGTGCGGTGTCTGCAGTGGAGCGCGCGGATGTTGTGATTATCGTGATTGACGCGACGGAGGGTGTTACGGAGCAGGATGCAAAGATTGCGGGTATTGCCCACGACCGCGGCAAGGGAATCATCATTGCGGTCAATAAGTGGGATGCCATTGAGAAGGACAATTCCACCGTGAAGAAGCACACGGAGAGAATCCGTCAGGTATTGAGTTTTATGTCTTATGCGGAGATTCTGTTTATTTCCGCAAAGTCCGGGCAGCGTCTGAATAAGATTTACAGTCTGATTGATCTTGTTATCGAGAACAACAGCATGCGTGTGGCAACCGGTGTGCTCAATGAAATTGTTGCGGAGGCAGTTGCAATGCAGCAGCCGCCGTCAGATAAGGGCAAGCGGCTTAAGATTTATTATGTTACGCAGGTGGCGGTCAAGCCACCGACTTTTGTGGTGTTCGTAAATGACAAAAACCTGATGCATTTTTCTTATACAAGATATCTGGAGAACCGTATCCGGGATACGTTCGGATTCCGGGGAACGGCTCTGAAATTTATCATAAGAAACCGAAAGGAAGATTAAACGATGATAGTTGCAAGAATTATTTCACTGCTGGCAGGATATGCCTTCGGACTGTTTCAGACGGGGTATCTGTATGGAAAGAGCAAGGGAATTGATATCCGCACGGAAGGAAGCGGCAATGCCGGAACGACGAATTCCCTTCGCGTGCTTGGATGGAAAGCGGGACTGATTACGTTTTTGGGCGATTTCCTGAAAGCCATGCTGGCGGTGCTGTTTATCAAGCTTTTGTTTACGGATAAATACGGAGATGCGGTTAAGATTCTGGAGATGTATGCGGGCTTTGGCGCAGTGCTTGGACATAATTTTCCGTGCTATCTGAACTTTAAAGGCGGAAAGGGAATCGCGTGCACGGCAGGTGTGATTGTGGCGGTCACTCCGTATGCGGTGCCTGTGGTAGCTTTACTGTTCGTGCTTGCGGTGGGAATCACCAGATATGTTTCGCTAGGCTCTATTCTTGTTGTTGTCAGTTTCCTGATTCAGGTGATTGTGTTTGGCGAGATGGGATATCTGCATCTGGACGGTGCATACCGGATTGAATTTTACATAGTGAGTGCCTGTTTTACGGCAATGGCGTTGTGGCGGCATAAGGAAAATATCAAGCGGCTGTTGAACGGTACGGAAAATAAATTTGGAATGAAGAAGGGAAATTGAGATGGCAAAAGTAGCGGTAATCGGTGCGGGAAGCTGGGGCATTGCACTGGCGAAGCTTCTGCATACAAACGGACATGAGACCACCGTATGGTCGATTATGGAAGAGGAAATCAGGATGCTTCAGGAGAAGCATGAGCATGTGGATAAGCTTCCGGGAGTCAGGCTTCCGGATGACATGTGTTTTACCACAAGCCTTGCGGATGCAGTCAGGGATAAGGAAGTTCTGATTCTTGCGGTACCTTCTGTGTATACCAGAAGCACGGCAAAATCCATGGCGCCTCTGGTATCGGAGAAGCAGATTATTGTCTGTGTGGCAAAAGGCATTGAGGATGATACTTTTATGACCATTTCAGACGTGGTGGAGGAGGAGATTCCGCAGGCGGACGTTGCCGTCATGTGCGGACCTTCCCATGCGGAGGAAGTGGGAATCGGACTGCCGACCACGGTTGTGGCGGGAGCAAGGACGGAGGCCACGGCAAAGAAAATACAGGATTTGTTTATGAATGATGTGTTCCGCGTCTATACCAGCCCGGATATGCTTGGCATGGAGCTTGGCGGTTCCCTTAAGAACGTGATTGCACTGGCAGCGGGCATGGCGGACGGACTGGGTTACGGAGACAATACGAAGGCGGCTCTGATTACCAGAGGCATTACGGAGATTACCGGACTTGCGGTGGCAATGGGCGCGCATTTTGAGACTTTGTACGGATTGACGGGAATCGGCGATCTGATTGTCACCTGCGAGAGCAAACACAGCCGAAACCGGAAGGCGGGCATGTTGATTGGACAGGGTTACACCATGCAGCAGGCTACGGAGGAAGTGAAGATGGTTGTGGAGGGCATTTACTCCGCAAAGGCAGCACTGGCGCTGGCGAAGAAATATCAGGTGGAGCTTCCGATTATTGAAGAGGTGAATGCGGTGCTCTTTGACGATAAGCCGGCAAAGGATGCGGTGAGAGATCTGATGCTCAGAGAGAAAAAGGCAGAACATTCCAGCCTGGAATGGGGAGACAGATAATGGAAAAGATACGAATCAAATATTTTACGGATCAGATAGAAAAACTGGATTATATAGAAGGAAAATCGGACTGGATTGATATGCGCGCTTCTGAGGAAGTCAGTCTTCACGCAGGAGAGTTTGCGCTGATCCCTCTGGGCGTGGCGATGGAGCTCCCGAAGGGATACGAGGCGCATCTGGTGCCGAGAAGTTCCACTTTTAAGACCTGGGGCATTCTGCAGACCAACAGCATGGGAGTTGTGGATGGCTCCTACTGTGGGGATGACGATATGTGGAGGATGCCGGTGTATGCCACGAGGGATACGGTGATTCATGTAAACGACCGCATTGCACAGTTTCGGATTATGAAGAACCAGCCGGAGATTTCCTTCGAGCAGGTGAAGCATCTGGGAAACGACAGCAGGGGCGGATTTGGCAGTACAGGAAAAGCGTAGGAAATCCGTTTCGTCAAACTGACAGGAACAGGAGAAAATATTTGTCGCTTTGACGGTGGTAATCGGGAGCCGGATTCGGTATGATACTTAATGTAAAGAAGTTCAGAAAACTTTTAAAAAGAACTTGAAAAAACAGTACATACATTTAGGAGGATTATCACATGGCAAGTTTATCATTAAAGAATGTCTGCAAAGTATACCCGAATGGATTTGAGGCAGTTAAGGATTTTAATCTGGATGTAGAAGATAAGGAGTTCATCATCTTCGTTGGACCGTCCGGATGTGGAAAGTCAACAACACTTCGTATGATCGCAGGTCTGGAGGAGATTTCTTCCGGAGAGCTGATTATCGACGGTAAGGTAATGAACGATGTAGAGCCGAAGGACAGAGATATCGCAATGGTATTCCAGAACTACGCTCTGTATCCTCATATGACAGTATTTGACAATATGGCTTTTGGTCTTAAGTTAAGAAAAGTACCAAAGGATGAGATTAAGGCAAAGGTTGAAGAGGCTGCAAGAATTCTTGACCTGGAGAAGCTCCTGGATCGTAAGCCGAAGGCTCTTTCCGGTGGACAGAGACAGCGTGTTGCCATGGGACGTGCAATCGTTCGTAATCCTAAGGTGTTCCTGATGGATGAGCCGTTATCCAACCTGGATGCAAAGCTTCGTGTACAGATGAGATCTGAGATTGCATCTTTACATAACAGATTGGGTGCTACCATCATCTACGTAACACATGACCAGACAGAGGCTATGACACTCGGAACCAGAATCGTTGTACTTAAGGATGGTGTCATCATGCAGGTTGACTCTCCGCAGAAGCTTTACAATCAGCCAAACAACCTGTTCGTTGCAGGATTTATCGGATCTCCGCAGATGAACTTTATCGAGGCAGATTGCAGCGTGAGCGGAAGCCAGGCAACTTTGAAGTTCGGCGAGTACTCTGTAACTCTTCCGGAAGAGAAGTCCAAGAAGCTTGCAGACGGCGGCTACAACGGAAAGAAGGTTATCTTCGGTATCAGACCTGAGGATATCTCTGACAAGGAAGAGATGATTCAGAACCATGACGATTGCGTTATCGAGTCTGATGTAACAGGATATGAGCTTCTGGGTGCAGAAGTATTACTGTACTTCTCAGTAGCAGGTGCAAATATGACTGCAAAGGTTGATTCTGATACTCCGGCACGTTACGGTGATCATATTAAGCTGGCAATTGACCCGCATAAGATTCACGTATTTGATAAGGAAACAGAATTGACAATTACCAACTAGTCCGCTAAAATTAAATAGTTGTAAATTATGAAACCGGGTGTGATTATTTACACCCGGTTTTCTGAGTTGAAAGGTATTTTGGAGGAGAGATTATGCTGTCGAATCAGAAACTGCAGAATTCGCTAAATGAAATCAAAGAGATTAGCGGCATGGATACGGCTTTGTATACTGCAAAAGGCAAATTTGTGGTGCAGACCACGGAGATGGAGCTTACCGGAGAACTGGAGGCGGCAGTCCTGGATTTTGCAGGCTCGATGGAAGAGAAGGAGACCATCGGGCAGTATAATCTCTGCAAGATTATGGCAGATGGGGAATGTGAATATATTCTGGTCTGCCGGATAAAAGGAAAAGAGGACGAAGTCTATGCGGGGATGGCGGTGTGCCAGATACGCAATCTGGTGGTAGGCTTTGCGGAGCATTTTGACAGGAACGGCTTTATCCGCAACATTCTGCTTGGAAATATGCTGATGGTTGATATTTTTTCCAAGGCAAAGAAGCATCATATTCATGAGGCGCCGCGGGTGGTGTTCGTGATTGATACGGGAAAGAAAAATAACGAAGTGGTCATGGAACTGGTTCGTAATCTGGCGAATATCCACGCCGGAGATTTTGTGACGGGAGTGGATCGCCACAGTGTGATTCTGGTCAAGGATGTCTCGCATATTGCGGAAAAAGAGAGAGAGGAAGCGCTTCGGCAGACCGCAAGCCGTCTGGCGGACAATCTGCATATGGAGGCTATGATCCGTGTGCGTGTCGGTTACGGAAGCGTGGTGGAGCAGCTTCCGGAGATTGCCCAGTCTTATCAGGAGGCAAAACTGGCATTGGAAGTGGGACGGGTATTCTACGCAGGACTGGATACCATATCTTACGGAAAGCTTGGAATCGGAAGACTGATTTATCAGCTTCCGATGAGTCTGTGCAAGATGTTCATTCAGGAGATATTCGGAGACAGGATTCCGGATATTCTGGAGGATGAAGAGGCTATGACGACCATTAATAAGTTCTTTGAGAACAATTTGAATATATCGGAGACAGCAAGACAGTTATATGTACACAGGAATACGCTGGTGTACCGCCTGGAGCGGATTGAGAAGGCAATCGGACTGGATATCAGGACTTTTGATGATGCAATGACTTTCCGGATTGCTGTGATGGTAATTGCGCACATGAAAAATCAGAGTGCGGAAAAAGGAGAGTAGGAAATGGCAAAGTATGATGCAAGCAGTATTTCGGTTCTGGAGGGACTGGAAGCGGTCCGGAAGAGACCGGGTATGTATATTGGAAGTGTAACGACAAAAGGACTGAACCACCTGATTTATGAGATTGTGGACAATTCGGTGGACGAGCATCTGGCGGGAGCCTGTGATACCATATGGGTGACTCTGGAGGCGGATGGTTCCTGTACGGTGGAGGATAACGGACGAGGAATTCCGGTGGGAATGCATGCCAAAGGCGTGTCGGCGGCGCGTGTGGTATTCTCAACCCTGCATGCGGGAGGAAAATTTGACAGCAGTGTCTATAAGACCAGCGGTGGTCTGCACGGAGTGGGTTCCTCCGTTGTCAATGCACTTTCTTCCTATATGGATGTGGAAATCAGCCAGGGTGGTCTGATTCACCATGACCGCTACGAGAAGGGAAAGCCGGTGGTGCAGTTGGAGAAAGGTCTGCTTCCTACCATCGGAAAGACCAAAAAGACAGGAACAAAGATCAATTTTCTTCCGGATCCGGAGATTTTTGAGAAGACAAGGTTCAAGGAGGATGAGGTAAAAAGCCGTATGCATGAGACGGCATATCTGAATCCGGCCCTCACCATTGTCTATGAAGACAGGCGCAAGGCGGAACCGGAGCATATTGAATTTCATGAGCCGGACGGAATCGTGGGATTTGTCAAGGATTTGAACAACAATCTGGAAGTCCTTCATGACGTAATTTATTTTAAGGGAGAGAGTGAAGGAATTGAAGTGGAGGCTGCAGTCCAGTATACCGGAGAGTTCCACGAGAATATTCTTGGTTTTTGCAATAATATCTACAATTCCGAGGGTGGTGCCCATCTGACCGGATTTAAGACGGCTTTTACCACCATCATCAATTCCTATGCCAGAGAGCTTGGCATACTGAAAGAAAAAGATGCCAATTTCAATGGGGCTGATGTGCGAAACGGCATGACTGCGGTTATTTCCATCAAGCATCCGGATCCGCGGTTTGAAGGACAGACTAAGACAAAGCTGGACAATCAGGATGCCAGCCGTGCCACCGCAAAGGTGACTTCCGACGAGATTCCGCTTTTCTTTGACAAGAATCTGGAGGTCTTAAAGACGGTAATCGGCTGTGCCGAAAAAGCTGCCAAAATCCGCAAGGCGGAAGAAAAAGCGCGGACGAATCTTTTGACCAAGCAGAAGTTTTCCTTTGATTCAAACGGAAAGCTTTCCAATTGTGAGAGCCGGGATGCGTCAAAATGCGAAATCTTTATTGTGGAGGGAGATTCTGCCGGAGGCTCCGCAAAGATGGCGAGAAACCGTATGTATCAGGCGATTATGCCAATCCGCGGTAAGATTCTGAATGTGGAGAAGGCGAGCATAGACAAGGTGCTGGCGAACGCGGAGATTAAGACGATGATTAATGCGTTTGGCTGTGGTTTTTCGGAAGGCTATGGAAACGATTTTGACATTACAAAGCTGCGCTATGACAAGATTATCATTATGGCGGATGCCGACGTGGACGGAGCGCACATTTCCACGCTGCTTCTGACCTTGTTTTACCGCTTTATGCCGGAACTGATTTTTGAGGGGCATGTCTATGTGGCGATGCCGCCTCTTTACAAGGTGATTCCGTCCAAGGGGAAGGAAGAGTACCTGTATGATGATGCGGCGCTGGAAAAATACAGAAAGACGCATACCGGAAGCTTTACCTTGCAGAGATACAAGGGACTTGGAGAGATGGATGCCGAGCAGCTTTGGGAGACCACGCTGAATCCGGAAACCCGTGTGATGAAGAGGGTAGAGATTGAGGACGGCAGGATGGCGTCGGATGTGACGGCAATGCTGATGGGAACGGATGTGCCGCCGCGTAAGGCATTTATCTATGAGCATGCGAATGATGCAATTCTTGACGTATAGGAGAGGAAATTATGGAACAGAGTATCATACGGACCGAATATTCGGAGCTGATGCAGAAATCTTATATTGACTATGCGATGAGCGTAATTGTGGCAAGAGCACTCCCGGATGTGCGGGATGGTTTAAAACCGGTACAGCGCAGAACGCTTTATGATATGTACGAGCTTGGCATACGTTTTGACAAGCCGTACCGTAAGAGCGCGCGTATCGTGGGCGATACCATGGGTAAGTATCATCCGCACGGAGATTCTTCCATCTATGAAGCGCTTGTCGTGATGGCGCAGGATTTTAAGCGGGGACTGCCGCTTGTGGACGGACACGGTAACTTTGGCTCCATTGAGGGAGACGGTGCAGCGGCAATGCGATACACCGAGGCGCGCCTGCAGAAAGTGACGCAGGAAGCGTACCTTGCGGATCTGGACAAAGATGTGGTGGATTTTGTGCCGAACTTTGACGAGACGGAGAAGGAGCCTGCGGTACTGCCGGTGAAGGTTCCGAATCTTCTGATTAACGGAGCGGAGGGAATTGCGGTTGGTATGGCAACTTCGATTCCACCTCATAATTTTGCGGAAGTGATTGACGGAGTCATTGCCTATATGAAGAACCCGGACATCAATACGGCGGAGATGATGACGTATATTCAGGGACCGGATTTTCCGACCGGAGGAATCATCGCCAACAAGGACGATCTTCCAGCCATTTATGAATCCGGTACAGGAAAAATCAAAATTCGCGGCAAGGTGGAGATTGAGAAGGGAAAAGGTGGCAAGGAGCGGATGGTAATCACGGAGATTCCATATACCATGATTGGCGCCAATATCGGAAAATTCTTAAACGATATCTATAACCTTGTGGAGACGAAGGCAACGACGGATATCGTGGATATCACCAACCAGTCTTCCAAGGAGGGAATCCGGATTGTGCTGGATCTGAAAAAGGGTGCAGATATTGAAGCACTTGAGAACCTTCTGTATAAGAAGACAAAGCTGGAGGATACTTTTGGTGTCAATATGCTGGCGGTTGCGGACGGAAAGCCGGAGACCATGGGACTGATCTCCATTATTAAGCATCACGTGAAGTTTCAGTATGAGATTGCCACCAGAAAATATCAGACACTGCTTGCCAAGGAGATGGACAAGAAGGAGATTCAGGAGGGATTAATCCGTGCCTGCAATGTTATCGATCTGATTATTGAAATCCTGCGGGGAAGCCGTAATGTCAAGGATGCAAAAGCCTGTCTGATCGAGGGCAATACGGACAATATCCAGTTTAAAAATCCATCCTCCAAAATTATGGCACAGCAGCTTCATTTTACGGAGCGTCAGGCACAGGCGATTCTGGAGATGCGCCTGCAGAAGCTGATCGGTCTGGAGATTGAAGCACTTATGAAAGAGCATGATGAGACCATTGAGAACATCAGTAAGTATGAAGATATCTTAGAGCATCGTTCTGCCATGGCAAAAGTGATCATCAAGGAGCTGCAGTCCTTTAAGAAAGCATACGGCAGAGAGAGAAGAACCGAGATTGCAAATCTGAAGGAGGCTGTGGTTGCAGAGAAGAAAATCGAAGAGCAGGATGTGGTATTCCTGATGGATCGTTTCGGGTATGCAAAGACAGTAGATACCTCGGTCTATGAGCGAAACCGGGAGACGGCAGATGCGGAGAACCGGTATGTGTTTACCTGTAAGAATACGGACAAAATCTGTGTTTTTACAGATAAGGGACAGATGCATCTCATCAAAGTGCTGGATCTGCCATACGGCAAATTCCGGGACAAGGGTACGCCGATTGATAATGTATGCAATTACGACAGTAAGGAGGAGAGCTTTATCTATGTCTCCAGTCTGGAAGAGGTAAGTACCCACAGGCTGGTGTTTGGAACGAAGCAGGCGATGTTAAAGCTTGTGGACGGTGCAGAATTTGTTGTTTCCAAGCGGACCACGGCTGCAACCAAGCTGTCGGAGGGAGATGAAGTGCTTACCGTCAGCACGGTGGAAGAGAATGACACACTTGTGATGTGTTCGAAAAAGGATATGTTTTTGCGGATTGACATGGAACAGATTCCGCAGAAGAAAAAGACGGCTGTGGGCGTCCGGGGAATGAAGCTTGGCGCGGAGGATGAGCTGAAGAATATCTATGTATTGAGAGATGGGGCGAATAAAGAGGTGGAGGTAAAGGGCAAAATGATTGCTCTGAACCGGCTGCATGTGGGAAACCGTGATACGAAGGGAGTAAAAAAGTGATAAAAGCAGTACTTTTTGATCTGGACGGAACGCTGATTGATTCCTCGGAGGGAATTATCAAGTCCATTCTTCATACGCTGGAGCATTTTGGCATTGTGGAAACCGATATGGAAAAGCTGCATAAGTTTATCGGACCGCCGCTTGCGGGAAGTTTCCGGAAATATTATGATTTTTCGGAGGAACAGGCATATGAGGCGGTGCAGGTATACAGAGGGCGTTACAATAAGACGGGAATTTATGAATGCAGCCTGTATCCGGGTGTGGAAGAGTGCATCAAAACCCTGAAGGAAGAAGGGTATCGGATCGGCATGGCATCCTCCAAGCCGGAGGACGCCTGCAAACGGATTCTGGAGCATTTCGGAATTCTGGAATTGTTTGACAATGTGGCGGGAGCTGCCGTTGACGGAACCAGGGATACCAAGGAAGAGGTTTTGAATGAGGTGTTTCGGCGCTGGCAAGACGTTCCCAAGGAGGAAACCTGTCTGATCGGCGATACCATTTTTGATGTGGAGGGAGCCCGGCAGGTGGGCGTCCGCTGTATCGCTGTGACCTATGGTTTTGGAGATCTGGAAGAGATGAAGGAAGCCGGGATTGCAGGCATCTGTGATGATATGAGAGAACTCCCGGAACTGATTCGGAAAGGGTGATTGTGGTATGAATCAGCAGAGTCCTGCCGTAAAGGTATGGAGTATTGTATATCCGTTTTTGTTTTATTATGCGGTAATGCTTGTGACTATGGTACTGGCGCAGTGGGTGTTTGGAAGCGGTAAGGAGCATTATGTCCTGTGTCAGTTGATTTCGACGCTGGTGACGCTGCCGTTTATGCTGCCGTTTTACAGGCAGGATCAGGCGCTCAGGGGGATTGCGAATACGAAGCCGCAGTTTTCCGGGAAGAAAGCTGCGCAGATCCTTCTGGTTGTTGGCATGGTCTTATGTTTTAGCATTGCGCTCAATAATATCATTTCCATGACGCCTCTGGTGGAGATCTCCGAGGGGTACCGGGAGGCAAATGCGGGCTTTTACGGCAGTACCCTGGCATTGGAGTTAATCAGCTCTGCGGTGTTTACGCCGATTCTGGAGGAACTGGTATTTCGCGGAATTATCTTTGGACGGCTGAGAGGAATGATGCCAAAGCTTCCGGCTGTGGTTTTGTCGTCCCTGATTTTTGCCGCTATTCATTTTAATATTGTGCAGTTTATATATGCGCTGCTTCTGGGAATGGTTCTGGCACTTTTGATGGATAAAGTGAACAAGGTGTATCCGGCGGTTATCGGTCATATGACGGCGAATCTGATTGCGGTGCTTCGCACGGAGACGGGAATCCTTGAGAACACCGTGCAGAAAGATGCATTTTCCTGGGGAATTTCCATAGCCCTTCTAGCGGTGGGGACGGTTCTTTTGTGGCGATATCTGGCGAAAGAAGAAAGTTGAGATTTGTCGACAAAATTACCAATTTTTCTTAAATTATTGGAAAATACTTGTATATCATATGCAAAAATAGTAAAATCATAGTAAAGTTATGTGGAAAATGCGTAAACATACCAAGGATTTAAGAATGATAGGAAAATGGGAATGACAACGGATACAATACAGAATGAAGAGATTCGGGAGCATCTGCAAACCCTCAGATTGCTGAGCGAGACTACGGATGACTATCTGTATATGGCAGACCTGACGGAAGAGAAGATGTATTTTGCCAATTCGGCCATCAGCAGCCGTTATAACATTTCGCTTTCGAAGGAGAATACCTGCTGCGTGGAAGCGTGGAGCAGGATTATTTACGAGCGTGATGTGGTGCAGTGGAAGAAGGATATCCGAAAGATTCAGGAGAAAAAGTCCCACAAGCACAATCTGGTGTACCGGCTTCGGGAGAAGAACGGAAATCTTGTCTGGATCAGTTGCCGGGGAAAGGTGCTGGAGAACGAAGAGGGCGAACCGATTATTATGCTTGGGCGAATCTCTGACACGGCACTTCTTGGCAAGGTGGATTCTCTGACCTGCCTGTTTATGGAGGAAGAGATGTACCGGAATCTGAAGAAGGCTGTCAGTGCAAAGAAAAGCGGTGTGCTTATGGTATTTGGCGTGGATCGTTTTAAGAGTATCAATGCCAAGTACGGAAGAGAGTTCGGTGATTATCTTCTGAAACGGCTGGCATCTTATCTGGAGAAATGGGTGGACAAGGAGTTTCAGGTATATCGTCTGGACAGTGACCGCTTTGCCGTTAATTTTGTCGGTTATGATGAGAACCGGGCAAAGGAGACTTACGAGCAGATTAAAAACGGAATGACGGAGAACTGTTCGGTTTCTGCGGGGGCGGTGCGCTATCCGGTAAGGAACAGCAAAGATGTGAATGCCTTGTACAATTACGCGGAGCGTTCTCTGGATCGGGCAAAGCAGAACGGAAGAAATCAGCTTGTGTTTTTCTCTGAGGAGGACTATGAGAAGAAATTGTCGGAGATTGACCTGATTGAGGAGCTGAACAAGAGCGTCAATAACCGTTGCAAGGGCTTTTATCTGGTCTATCAGCCGCAGGTATCGCTGAATGGCTATGAGGTGGTTGGAGCGGAGGCACTTCTGCGGTTTCAGTCCGCCATCCGGGGCGTGGTATCTCCGGAGCAGTTTGTGCCGATTCTGGAGAAGAGCGGAATGATTGTCCCGGTGGGCAAGTGGATTCTGGAACATGCAATCCATCAGTGTGCGCTCTGGAGACAACACAATCCGCAGTTTCGCATGAGTATCAACCTCTCCTATGTACAGCTGGAGCAGAATGATTTGATTCAGTTCATCTTTGGACTGCTGGAGCAGGAAAATCTACCGGGAAGTGCGATTATACTGGAAGTGACGGAGAGTATGCAGCTTCAGGATTATCCGCGGTACAATCAGCTTTTTGATATACTTGGGAAGCGGGGGATACAGATATCCATGGACGATTTCGGAACAGGGTATTCCAGCCTGGGTTATCTGAAAAGCCTGTCGGTGGATGAGATTAAAATCGACCGTTGCTTCGTTAACAATATTCATCTGAGTACTTATAATTACAAGCTCTTGTCCAATATTCTGGAACTGGCAAAGAGCAGCAAAATCCGTGTGGTGTGTGAGGGCGTGGAGACTTACGAGGAGCTGCGGACACTGTCGGATCTGGAACCGGAAGAGATACAGGGCTTCTATTTCAGCAGACCGCTGGAGTCCGGGGAGTTTACGAACCGTTATCTGCTGAGCCACAATGAGGAAGAAAAGTGGAAGGTTGATAATCATGAGCTGAATGTCGGAGCCTCGCAGGGAAGTATCATTGATTATAAACAGGTTCTGGATTCCATGAGTGAAGCGGTTTCGATTCTGGACGAGGAGACAAACTGTCTGTGTTATATGAACCGTGCGGCGCAAAAGCTTCTGGGTGCCAAGGAAGATTATATCGGTAAGACCTGTTATCAGATGCTTGGAAGGGACAAGATCTGTGAGGGCTGTAAATACCGGAAGATACAGGAGACAGAGGAAATCCGGGGCTATCTGATTGATTGTCAGGGGCACAGATATCTGGCAGAAGTCAAAAATCTGGATTGGGGCGGTCATTCGCTCAGGTTTGTGGAATGGACAGATAGGGAACGGACCAAATTGTTTGAAAAATAGAAAAAATTTCGCAGAAACGGGTGTTGGCGGTGATGAAATAAAAAATATTTTTGTTTCATCACCGCCTATTATTGTGCGTAAAATAGCAGGAAAGACAAAAAACAGCGATAGATGATAACTCAAATGAAGAAAACACATTGAATTGTCTGATTATCTGACAATTTACAAAAATTTGTTGTTTACAAGAGTACGCAAAAAGGAGTAAAATTTAAACAAAGGTAACTATTCAAAACTCCTTTAGAATAAGATAGGCAGATTCGTCATGCTTGCATGTTAAGAAGCTGATTATCTTATTCGGAAGGTGGCTCGAATAGAGTCACCGCCCCAATATGAGCATTTTTAGTCCTAAAAGGACGGGAAAGCACTCGTAAGCGAGTGCGGAAATGCGAATATGGGGAAGAGGAAGTGTATAGTTATAAAAAGTATTCAAGAAAGGATCATCTTTATGAAAGAACAGTGGAACGAAAGTACAGCAGTACCGACAGGATTATATGATCCGCGTTTTGAGCATGATAACTGCGGAATCGGAGCTGTTGTGAACATTAAGGGTATCAAGACACATGAGACAGTCGAGAATGCCTTGAAGATTGTTGAGAATTTAAAGCATAGAGCCGGAAAGGATGCTGACGGTAAGACCGGTGACGGAGTCGGTATTCTTCTGCAGATTTCCCATAAGTTTTTCAAGAAGGCGGTAAAACCTCTTGGAATCGAACTCGGAGAGGAGAGAGATTACGGTATCGGTATGTTCTTCTTCCCACAGGACGAGCTGAAGAAGAATCAGGCAAAGAAAATGTTTGAGGTCATTGTCGAGAAGGAGGGAATGGAATTCCTCGGATGGAGAGAGGTTCCGATTCATCCGGACAAGCTTTCCGACAAGGCGAGAAGCTGCATGCCTTGTATCATGCAGGCTTTTATCAAGAGACCGGAAGACGTGGAGAAAGGACTGGATTTTGACCGGAAGCTGTATGTGGCACGCCGTGTGTTTGAGCAGTCCAATGATGACAGCTATGTGGCTTCACTGTCCAGCAGAACCATCGTATACAAGGGAATGTTTCTGGTAGAACAGCTCAGACAGTTTTTCTCAGATCTGCAGGATCCGGATTATGAATCTGCCATTGCCACCGTGCATTCCAGATTCTCCACAAACACAAATCCGAGCTGGGAACGTGCGCATCCGAACCGTTTTATTGTACATAACGGAGAGATTAATACCATCCGCGGTAATGCGGACAAGATGCTTGCCCGTGAGGAGACCATGGCATCCGGAAAGCTGCGCGGAGAGTTCCAGAAGGTGCTTCCGGTTGTCAATACGGAAGGATCGGATTCGGCAATGCTGGATAACACACTGGAGTTTCTCGTTATGAGTGGTATGGAGCTTCCTCTTGCCGTGATGATTATGATTCCGGAACCGTGGGCAAACAATTCGGTTATGACGCAGAAGAAGAAGGATTTTTATCAGTACTACGCAACGATGATGGAGCCTTGGGACGGACCGGCGTCCATTCTTTTCTCAGACGGAGATATGATGGGTGCGGTTCTCGACCGTAACGGACTGCGTCCATCCCGTTACTATATCACCGACGATGATTATCTGATTCTGTCTTCCGAGGTGGGAGTGTTGGATATTGATCCGACAAAGATTGTGAAAAAGGATCGTCTGCGTCCGGGCAAGATGCTTCTGGTGGATACGGTTCAGGGACGCGTGATTGGGGATGATGAACTGAAGGAAAGATATGCAGAGCAGCAGCCGTATGGTGAGTGGCTTGACCGCAATATCGTGATGCTTCAGGATCTGAAGATTCCGAACGAGCGTGTACCGGAGTACACCAAGGAAGAGCGCCAGAGAATGCAGAGAGCATTCGGATATACTTATGAGTCATTGAAGGATACCATTCTTCCGATGGCAAAGAACGGAATCGAGGGTACGTCAGCGATGGGTACGGATACACCGCTGGCAGCTTTATCCGGTAACCGGGAGCCGCTGTTTAATTACTTTAAGCAGTTGTTCGCACAGGTAACGAATCCGCCAATCGATTCCATTCGTGAGGAGATTGTTACTTCCACAACCGTATATATCGGATCCGCAGGAAACCTTCTGGAGGAAAAGCCGGAGAACTGTAAGGTTCTTCGCATCAACAACCCGATTCTTACCAATACGGATCTGATGAAAATCCGCAACATGAAGGTGGAGGGATTTAAGGTTGTAACCATTCCGATTACCTATTATAAGAATACCAGTCTGGAAAAGGCCGTGGATCGTCTTTTCATTGAGGCTGACAGAGCTTACCGTGACGGTGCCAATATTCTGATTCTCTCCGACAGGGGAGTGGATGACAACCATGTTGCCATTCCGTCGCTTCTGGCAGTATCTGCGCTGCAGCAGTATCTGGTTAAGACCAAGAAGCGTACCTCTCTGTCTGTGATTCTGGAATCAGGAGAACCGCGTGAAGTGCATCATTTTGCAACCCTGCTTGGTTTCGGTGCCAGTGCAATCAATCCTTATCTTGCACTGGATACGGTAAAGCAGTTGATTGATGAGCACATGCTGGACAAGGATTATTATGCGGCCGTGGATGATTACAATCATGCAATCATCAGTGGAATTGTCAAGATTGCCGCAAAGATGGGAATTTCGACGATTCAGTCTTATCAGGGTTCCAAGATTTTTGAGGCAATCGGTATCAATAAGGATGTCATTGACAAATACTTTACCAATACAGTCAGCAGAATTGGCGGTATTTCCATTAAGGATATTGAGAATGATGTTAATACGCTGCACTCGGCGGCTTATGATCCGCTGGATCTGGAGACGGATGTTACCCTTGACAGTAAGGGACGCCACAAGATGAGAAGCGGTGCGGATGCGCATCTGTACAATCCGGCAACGATTCATCTGCTTCAGCAGTCTACCCAGCGGGGAGATTACAACATGTTCAAGCAGTATACCTCGCTTGTGGATGAGGAACAGAAGCACACCAATCTCCGTGGCCTGATGGATTTCAACTATCCGAAGAAGGGTGTTAAGCTGGAAGAGGTGGAGAGCGTGGATTCCATCGTCACCAGATTTAAGACAGGTGCCATGTCATACGGTTCCATCTCCAAGGAAGCGCATGAGACACTGGCTATCGCCATGAACCGTCTGCACGGAAAGTCCAACACCGGAGAGGGTGGAGAAGACAAAGACCGTCTGACCATCGGACCGGACGGACTGAATCGCTGCTCTGCCATCAAGCAGGTTGCGAGTGGACGTTTCGGTGTAACCAGCCGTTACCTGACCAGTGCACAGGAGATTCAGATTAAGATGGCACAGGGGGCAAAGCCGGGTGAAGGAGGACATCTGCCGGGTAAGAAGGTTTATCCGTGGATTGCCAAGACCAGACTTTCCACACCGGGTGTATCTCTGATTTCACCGCCACCGCACCATGACATTTACTCTATCGAGGATCTGGAGCAGTTGATTTTTGACTTAAAGAATGCCAACCGGGATGCAAGAATTTCCGTGAAGCTGGTTTCTGAGGCAGGTGTGGGAACCGTTGCAGCCGGTGTTGCAAAGGCAGGTGCACAGGTTGTCCTGATCTCCGGTTATGACGGAGGTACCGGTGCCGCACCGAGCAGTTCCATTCACAATGCGGGACTTCCGTGGGAGCTTGGTCTTGCAGAGACACACCAGACTCTGATTATGAACGGATTAAGAAATAAGGTGCGCATTGAGACAGACGGTAAGCTGATGAGCGGAAGAGATGTGGCAATTGCAGCATGTCTCGGTGCCGAAGAGTATGGATTTGCAACAGCTCCACTGGTATGTATGGGCTGCGTAATGATGCGTGTATGTAATCTGGATACCTGTCCGGCAGGTATTGCAACACAGAATCCGGAGCTCCGGAAGCGTTTTGCCGGAAAGCCGGAATATGTGGAGAACTTTATGCGTTTTATCGCAGAAGAGCTGCGTGAATATATGGCAAAGCTTGGCTGCCGCACGGTAGACGAGCTGGTTGGAAGAAGCGATCTGCTTAAGGTACGCGAGGATCTGTCAGAGCGTGAAGCAAAGCTGGATCTGAGCAACATCCTGAACAATCCGTTTGCAGGAACCAAGCAGAAGGTGATTTTTGATCCGAAGCAGGTATATGATTTTGAGCTGGATAAGTCAAAGGATATGACGATTCTCTTAAAGCAGTTGAAACCGGCATTGGAGAAGAAACAGAAGCGTATGATTGATACCGAGGTAACTAACATCAACCGTTCGCTGGGAACCATCTTTGGCTCGGAGATTACAAAGGCATACGACGATACTCTGGAAGAGGATACTTTCATTGTCAAGTGTAACGGCGCAGGCGGTCAGAGTTTCGGTGCTTTTATCCCGAAGGGACTGACACTGGAGCTGGTAGGAGATTCCAACGATTACTTCGGAAAGGGACTGTCCGGTGGTAAGCTGGTGGTATATCCGCCTGCAGGCGTTACTTACAAGAAGGATGAGAATATCATTATCGGTAACGTGGCACTGTACGGAGCAACAAGCGGAAAAGCCTTTATCAACGGTGTTGCAGGTGAGCGTTTCTGTGTCCGTAACTCCGGAGCTACGGCTGTCGTAGAGGGTGTCGGTGACCATGGATGTGAATACATGACGGGCGGTCGCGTTGTCATTCTCGGAAAAACCGGAAAGAACTTCGCAGCAGGTATGAGCGGCGGAATCGCATATGTTCTGGATGAAGATAATGACCTTTACATGCGTACCAATAAGTCCATGGTATTTACCGAGGAAGTAACCAACAAATATGATGTACAGGAATTGAAGGAGATGATCAAGGAGCACGTCACCCTGACCAATTCGGAAAAGGGAAAAGCTGTTTTGGATCATTTCAGTGAATATCTGCCGAAGTTCAAAAAAGTCATTCCATATGATTATAATCGTATGCAGATGGCAATCGTCCAGATGGAAGAGAAGGGACTGAATGCAGAGCAGGCACAGATCGAGGCATTTTATGCCGGAACGAGAGCGTAAGGAGGGAAGAACAAAATGGGTAAGCCAACAGGATTTTTAGAATACGAAAGATGCGAGGCACATTCGGTTGAGCCAAAAGAGCGTATTAAGAATTATAATGAGTTCCATGTATTCCTCTCTCCGGAAAAGCAGCAGGAGCAGGCAGCGCGTTGTATGGACTGCGGAGTTCCGTTTTGTCAGTCCGGTATGACGATTGCGGGAATGACCTCCGGATGTCCGCTTCATAATCTGGTACCGGAGTGGAATGATCTGGTATATTCCGGAAACTGGCAGCAGGCATACAACCGTCTGCACAAGACAAATAATTTCCCGGAATTTACTTCCAGAGTCTGTCCGGCACTGTGTGAAAAGGCATGTACCTGCGGACATTGGGGAGAGCCCGTTTCTGTCCGCGACAATGAGCATGGCGTGATTGAGACTGCTTATAAGGAAGGTTACGCAGCAGCACATGTGCCGAAGGTGAGAACAGGCAAGAAGGTGGCAGTCATCGGTTCCGGTCCTTCCGGACTTGCGGCAGCAGACCAGTTGAATCAGAGAGGTCATGAGGTGACGGTATATGAGAGAGATGACCGTGTGGGTGGTCTTCTGATGTACGGAATCCCGAATATGAAGCTGGAAAAGCAGGTAATTGACCGCAAGATCGAGATTATGAAGGCTGAGGGCGTTAAGTTTGTCACAAGCTGCAATGTGGGAGTAGACATTAAGGCGGCAGAACTGATGAAACAGTATGACCGCGTGATTCTCTGTTGCGGAGCCAAGAATCCGAGAGATATTAAGGCACCGGGAAGAGATGCAGATGGAATTTACTTTGCAGTGGATTATCTGTCACGCACCACAAAGAGTCTTCTGGATTCCGGTCTGAAGGATAACAAATATGTTTCCGCAAAGGACAAGAACGTTGTCATTATCGGCGGCGGAGATACCGGAAACGACTGTGTCGGCACGGCAATTCGTCAGGGCGCAAAGTCTGTGACTCAGCTTGAGATGATGCCTTGTCCTCCGGCAGAGCGTACAGCGGATAATCCATGGCCGGAATGGCCGAAGGTGCTTAAGACCGATTACGGCCAGGAAGAAGCGATTGCCTGCTTCGGTTCAGATCCTCGTATTTACCAGACAACCGTAAAGGAGTTCCACAAGGATAAGAGCGGCAAGTTAAACGGACTTACCATTGTCAATCTTGAGAGCAAGGTGGACGAAAAGACCGGACGCAGAAATATGGTTGAGGTTGCGGGAAGCGAGCGCAAGATTCCGGCAGAGCTGGTATTGATTGCTGCAGGTTTTCTTGGAACCGAGGAGTATATTGCAAAGGCATTCGGTGTGGAATTGAACCAGCGCACGAATGTGGCAACGGAAGAGGGACATTACGCAACAAACATTAAGAATGTATTCACTGCGGGTGACATGCACAGAGGACAGTCTCTGGTAGTATGGGCAATCCGTGAGGGAAGAGAAGTGGCGCGGGAAGTGGATGAGAGCCTGATGGGGTATTCTTATCTGTCCGTGCAGTGATGAATTCGAAATAAATATAGGAAGAAAGAAAAAGTCGTTAGCGCAGCTAAATGCGTTAACGACTTTTTTAATATGCTAAACAAATTTAAGCATTTAGCTATTTATTGTAATTTTATACTAAAAAATAATTAGTTTTTTCTACATAATGCAGATTGTAAAGAATTTGAAAAAGGAATATAATATGTAAGCGAAAATAAACGAAACATTTCGCTCAGTTTCGAGAAGGGTTAAAATGGTTGATAATGTGCCATCGGGAGGAGAAAGAATATGAAAAACCGTCGTAAGAGAGTTGTTTCGGCATTGCTGGTCATTGCATTGTTAGTCACGTTTTTGCCTGTAATACCAAAGGAAAATGTGTTGTCCTATGCAGCGGATGTCAGCAAGGTAACACGAGGGGTAGTGGAGCGGATTGAGCAACTTCCGCAATACCAGAATGAGAATTATCTGAGCCTGAAAAAGGGAACAGAGAAACGGCCGTTTGTCGTTCTGGAGATTGTGCCTTATGAAGAGATGGCTGAGTTTGGCTATCAGATTGGCGGATGTGAGCCTGTGGCTGTGGAGCAGATGTACGGACGAGGGAAGATTACTACCGTTGGAAGTCTGGCAGATGCAGTTGTCACACCGCAGACCGCATATTTTTTCTCGGATGAACCGGAAGGTGACGAGCAAAACTATGATGTTGTTGATGGGAAATGTAACCTGCGGGCGTGTGAAGAGGAGAAGACTCTGGATGGCTACTATGAAGTGGTCAAAGATGGAGAAGGTACTTTTACCTGGGAGCGGACGGAAGAACAGATACAGTTTAAGCCGGAGAGAAACGGAAATCTCATCTGGCATACGGTGAATGAGTTCGAAAAGGATGACTATTCCGGTATCCTGTTTGATGGGGATCTTTCACAGCATCTGGTGAATCCGGGGGATCGGTTTTATACGAAGAGAACCGCTTCCCTGAAGGATTCGGAACAGAAACTGATGATAACAGAGAACTATTACACTTACGAGAGCAAGGAACACTTTTTAAAAGATACCTTGCAGTTAAGTGATGAAGAGGCGGCAGCATATTCCGTTGTCATTAAGACGATTACGCCGGAAGAACTGAACGAGAATATCAAGAATCAGAATAACTGGGTGCAGTATGCGGATTTGATCAGCATTTCTCCAAAGAGTCATGATGCATCCCTGATTTCCATATGGCAGGAGTATAACCGATTGGGGAAGACGGATAAGAGCATTCCCGATACAGTCTCTCCTTCAGGAAATTGTTTCCGGAATGGAAAAGATATTTCCTGGGAGGCAGCGCTGCAGATTTTTAAGAGGGTTACGGAGAAGAAAAATTATGCGGCTTTGATTATGGATGATGGAATTTATAATACTCCGTTACAGGAATGTCAGAAGAATGGTCTCAAGATTAAGGTGTTCGACTGGAATATGAAGGATACGGGACTTACTCAGGAGGCAACGGGGTATAATAATAATACATACAAGCTGGCAGTGATGCTGTTTTCCATGCGTTCTTCCCTGTTCAGGGAACTGTATGTGGATGGAGACAATCCGGTGATTCAGGACGGAAAAGACAAAAGACAAGAGGGCGCTACAGCGGATTACTGGAGCTTTTATACGTTCCTTCCGGTGCCGGCAGAGAAGGACAGACCGGTGAACTTTGAGCAGTATGCGTACTGGTCGGGAGCGGAAGCTTGGCAGAATTATAATATGACACCGACACCTTCTAATGAAGGGTATAAGAACTGGACTCTGGAGCATGTGTATTCGTACAAGGGAGACAATGGACTTCTGCGAGGCGAATATATAATTCAGAAGCTGGCAAATGTAGATAAGTTTGATGAGTTTCAGGATTATATAGAAGGAAAGCAGATTACAGATCCGAATCCGTCCGATGCCGTTCGGTTTATTCTGGGAATTGAGGATTCCACAGAACCGCAGGAGCAGACTTTGCGTGTTTTGGATCTGGAGCCTTGTGTCGACCTTCAGAAAATGAAAGATAAGAACGGAAAGGAAGAAGAAGATAGGTATGAGCCGAAGTGGACTCTGCAGGAGTCTTATGTCCGTATGCTGCTTCCTGGTTATACCGGAGAAATCGAGATTACGCACCAGACAACGGCAGAGTTCAACGGGAAGGCAGAGGATTTAAACAGTACCTATGATCTGATTTATCTGGGAATGGATGATGGCGCTTATCATAAAGCGGCAAAAACGGTTTCCCTGAAGAATGTAAGCGGCAATCAACAGCAGACAACCATAATGCTTCCGGACTGGAATGATAACTCCATGGACGGAAAGATTTATTCTCATACCGGAGATATGATAGAAAGTCCGGAGATACAGGTAGATGGAAAGGACCGTTCGGTTCAGTTCCTTTGGGATAAGGAAAAGAATAAAAAAGTAGAAAGCACAGAGCTTCGTTTTGCAGGAAACGACATCAGTTCGCTAAAGAAAGCGGAGTTGGAGGAGTTTGCAAAAGCGGGATATCCGATTGTCGCAGCGGGATATCTCTATCAGCTTCCGAAGAGTCTGGTTGACAATACTTCGAATATCTGGAAGTTTGTGGAAGAATACCAAAAGGATAAGGGAGTATACTCGACAACGCAGACAGAGCAGATTTTAAAGGCAGTGCGAAAGGGACTGGCGGAGGATGTTGTGTTTACGGAGCTACCGGTTCTCTATGACGGAACAACGAAAGATGAAACAAGCGCCGAGTTTAAGACGGAGAGCTATCTTCCGCAGTCGGGCGGCAGATCTTATCTGCAGTTTGTATTTCAGGTAAATCAGCCGGGATATTCTTATCGTCTGTATATGGATGCAAACCGGAACGGAAAATTTGAGGATGACGAGGTTCTGCAGGAGAAGACTGCGAAGGAAGGAGAGAATATCTGCAGGTACAGACTTCCGGCTTCTCTGGTCGGATTGCTGCAGTGGAAGCTGGAGGTATATCAGACAGACTGTCCGCAGGTTCGGTATGTGAAGACCGGATGCTCCGCAGCGAAGGGACAGGAGAAAGATAAAAAGAAGATTCAGGTTCTGCAGATTATGCCAAAGCCCGACAACAAGTATTCCGGAAAACTGGATTTAAAGAATGACCGTTTTAAGAAGTATTATAAGGATCTGGTGGACTATGAGATTTCCATAGATACCACAACGTGGAGCGAGTTCCGTAATTGCTTTTCCGGCCCGAGATTTCATTTTGATTCATCGTCGGAGATAACGGATTCAAATCCTGTGAATGAAAACAGTATCAAATACCTGAATGGGTTAAATAAAAAACCGGCCGATTACAATATGATTATTGTAGGTTTTGGCGATGCGTATGGCGCTACGGATCTCTCCGGAATTGCTGCAGTGGAATATCTGGAATATTTTGCAGCACAGGGAAAGAGTATTCTGTTTACCCATGATGTGACGTCCATGTATAATGAGACCGCGAAATATCTGGATTTTGAAGATTCGAAGAAAATTTTTGGTTCCACGGCAAATGCCATGCTGCGGGATCTCATGGGAATGAACCGTTATGAGATGGTCAGCAACCAGCTTCCTAAGGAACAGAGAGATTTGCTGATTAACTATCAGAATTTGACCGAAAACAATCATTATGATACGATTTCTTCTTCGGCAAAGCATGGATTTACCTATTATGCGCTGAAGCGTCTCGGATGGAACAATAAAAATATAAATATAGACAGAAAGGTTCCGTACCGGTATATGGTTCAAAATCCAAAGGGAGCATATATATGTAATAAAACCTATTTTACCCAAAAAACAGGTTTTAACAATAACAATGATCTTACGACCACGGCATCCAAATTAAATGACGGAGAGATTACGGAGTATCCATACAAGATCAGCGATACGCTTCCGATTTCGGATACGCATGGGCAGTGGTATCAGCTTAATGTTGAGGATCCGGAGGTAACAGTCTGGTATTGTCTGAGTGATGACCATAAATATTCCGCATGGGATGGCAAAGACAGTAACGGAACGGGAACAGCGGTTACCTATGGTGTATCTCCGAATGACGCGGCAAACAATTATTATATTTACAGTAAAGGAAATATCTTCTATTCAGGTGTTGGTCATTCGACGGATGAAAAAGGAAATCTGACGGAAATGGAGACAAAACTGTTTGTCAACACCATGATTGCTGCCTACCGGGCATCCTATGAGGCTCCGGTGATTGAGATTACCAATGAAGAGGCAGAGCTGGTGGAGAAACAGAGTTATTCCATGAGCGTTACACAGGAATACAATGGCATGGATGGTATTTCGATTGAAAAGGATGCAGCGCCGGTTAAGGTTACCTTTACGCCGGTGGATTTCAATACCGTAAAAACAAGGATGGATGGCTGGGTATATCGGATGAACGGTGGTAAGAAGGAGTATATCGATACCATATATCGTGTCTCAGATGACCAGCCGATCCAGGCGGACGAGAATCATATGTTTAAGGATTTGAAAAACGGGGAGGAATACTACGTATATTATGAGCCGTCATGGCTGAAGGATTCCGACCGCATGTTGTATTTTGACATCAAGAACAATAAGTTAAAGGATGTGAATACGACAAAGCTGAACATGACTACGCAGCCACTGTTTTATCTGGGATAAAAAGCACTTGTCATCAAAATAAAAAAGTTCTATAATACAAAGGTTGTAAAAAATACAAAAAGAGAGACAAGTGTGCGAGATGACAAAGGAGAGAGATTACTTTTTTGACAATTTAAAAGCGGTATTGATTTTTCTTGTGGTGCTGGGACATTTTCTGCTACCGATTCGCGGAGAAAATTTTCTGGTGGTGCTTAAGAGACTGATTTATGTTTTTCATATGCCGCTGTTTGTATTTGTGTCCGGATATTTTGCAAAGACGATATACCGGGACGGGCAGTATAATTTCAAAAAGATTTTGTATCTGATTAAGGCATATATTGTTTTTGTGGTTGTAATACAGGCAGTATATGCCTTGTCCGGGTTTCGGGATTTCTCTGAAATTAACTTCTTTTCCCAGAGCGGGGCACCATGGTATCTGTTTGCCATGATAGTGTGGTATCTGTCCGTTCCGATGATTCGAAACGGCAGACCGGTGCCGGTGCTGGCGGTCAGCGTATTTCTGGCTCTTGCCGCAGGGTATTTTAAGGGAATCGGAGATTTCCTGTGTCTGTCGAGAATTCTGGTCTTTGGACCGTTCTTTTATCTGGGCTATTATATGGATCAGCAGACACTTCAGCAGGCATTGACGCCGGGCTTCAGGCGTGTGGTTCTGCCGGCGGCGGTAATCATCTGCGCGGTGATTCTGGCGTTTGGAAACCGGTTCAGTGATGAGCTTGGCATGGTCTATGAAAACATATCCTATTATGAACTGGATACGGTATGGAGCGGGGCTTTTGTGAGACTGGCGCTCATGTTTGCAGCTTTTGTGATATCCTGGGCAATTATGTTTCTGATTCCCCGTGGGCAGACAAAGATATCTGCCATTGGCCAGCACACCATGCCGATTTATATGCTGCATAGGATTTTGCGGGATGTGCTGATGTTTGCGGGAATTTATGATTATCTGGGAGACTGGGGTTGGTTTGCATTGTTTGTACTGACATGTCTCAGCATCTGGGTGGTTCATGTTTTGTCCAAGCCAAAGCTGGTGAACTGTGTGGAAAAGGTGTTAAAATTACATACGCCCAAATTTATGGGATTAAAAAAGACGTACCGATGAGGATACGTCTTTTTTATAGGAATTTCTACTGTGATAAGCCGTTCTTTTCAATTTCAAGCTTTTTCATTGCACGAACCTTGAGAGGAAGACCGAACAGTGTAATGAAGCCGTCTGCATCATGGTGGTCATAGAGATCACCGGTTGTGAAGCTGGCGAGGGATTCATTATACAGAGAGTATGGGGAAGTTGTTCCGGCCTTGATGATATTGCCCTTGTACAGCTTGAACTTTACTTCGCCGGTTACATACTCCTGTGTGGATGTTACAAATGCCTGAATTGCTTCACGCAGAGGAGTGAACCACTTTCCTTCGTATACAACCTGTGCAAGTTTATTTCCCATATCTTTCTTAACGGTCATGGTATCACGGTCAAGAACAAGTTCTTCGAGCTGACGGTGAGCTTCCATAAGAATTGTTCCGCCCGGAGTCTCATAGACACCGCGGGATTTCATACCAACAACACGGTTCTCGACGATATCAATGATACCGATTCCGTGTTTGCCGCCAAGACGGTTCAGTTCGGTAATGATATCAGCGACTTTCATTTTCTTACCGTTTACGCTGGTCGGAACACCTTTTTCAAAGGTCATGGTGACATATTCGCCTTCATCCGGTGCTTTCTCCGGAGATACACCAAGAACCAGAAGATGCTCATAATTCGGCTCGTTGGCAGGATCCTCCAGTTCCAGTCCTTCGTGGCTGATGTGCCAGAGGTTTCTGTCACGGCTGTAGCTGCTGTCTGCAGCAAACGGAAGGTCAATGCCGTGTGCCTTACAATATTCAATCTCAGATTCACGGGAATCCATTTTCCACTTATCATCGCGCCATGGAGCAATAATCTTGATATCCGGGGCAAGGGCCTTGATGCTTAACTCAAAACGAATCTGGTCGTTTCCTTTTCCGGTTGCGCCGTGGCAGATGGCAACAGCGCCTTCTTTTCTGGCAATTTCAACCAGCTTCTTGGCGATTCCCGGACGAGCCATGGAGGTTCCGAGAAGATACTTGTTCTCGTATACGGCATCGGCCTGAACACAAGGCATGATGTAATCCTCGCAGAATTCGTCGGTAATATCTTCAATATATAATTTGGCAGCGCCGGATAATTTGGCTCTCTCTTCAAGACCATCCAGTTCGTTTCCCTGTCCGCAGTTTACACAGCAGCAGACTACGTCATAGTCATAATTCTCCTTTAACCACGGTATGATTGCGGTGGTATCCAGACCACCGGAGTAAGCTAAAACAACTTTTTCTTTCATAAGTATTCTTCCTTTCTATATATCTTAATTAAGACTATACAACATTCTTATTTATTATTCAAGTGAAAAAATATACACATTTTTGCATAAATATACAAAAATTTGTGAATATTTGCTCTTTACGAGAGAGGGAAGGTGTACTATATTGTTATAGTAAATACAGGAAAAGAGGAATGAATATGATTAAGGCAGGAATTATTGGTGCAACCGGTTATGCGGGAGCGGAGCTGGTTCGCATTTTGATGAATCATAAGGATGTAGAGATTAAGTGGTATGGCTCCCGAAGCTATATCGATCAGAAATATGCAGATGTATACAGAAACTTTTTTGAGATTGTGGATGCGGCATGCATGGATGACAACATGGAAGAACTTGCGGCAGAGGTGGATGTTATTTTTACGGCAACCCCTCAGGGATTTCTGGCAGGCGTGCTTACGGAAGAACTTCTAGAGAAAGTGAAAATCGTGGATCTGAGTGCAGATTACCGTATTAAGGATGTGGCAACTTATGAGAAGTGGTACAAGATTGAACATAAGAGCCCGCAGTTTATTGAGGAAGCCGTATACGGTCTCTGTGAGATTAACAGGGAGAAAATTACAAAGGATACACGATTGGTTGCCAATCCGGGCTGTTATACCACCTGTTCGATTCTGACGGCTTATCCTCTTGTAAAGGAAAAGCTCATAGATCCGTCCACCCTGATTATCGATGCAAAATCAGGTACTTCGGGGGCAGGAAGAGGAGCCAAGACACAGAATCTGTTCTGTGAGGTGAATGAGAGCATTAAGGCATACGGCGTCACGACACACCGTCATACACCGGAGATTGAAGAGCAGCTTGGCTATGCGGCAGGTGAGGAAATCACCGTTAATTTTACCCCGCATCTGGTACCGATGAACCGTGGAATTCTGGCAACGGAATATGCATCTTTGAACCGGAAACCGGACGGTACCTATCCGGGCTATGAAGAAATCAAGGCAGTTTACGACCGGTATTACGGAAAGGAAAAATTTGTCCGTGTGCTGGATCAGGGTGTTTGTCCGGAAACCCGATGGGTTGAGGGAAGCAATTATGTAGATATCGGATTTGTGATTGATGAGCGCACGCACAGAGTGGTTATGATGGGTGCGTTGGATAATCTGGTTAAGGGAGCGGCAGGACAGGCAGTGCAGAATATGAATCTGTTATTCGGACTGAAAGAATCCGAAGGTCTGGAAATGGTTCCTGTTTTCCCATAAAGGAGAGAGCTATGCAGGAGACAACATATCAGATTCGCGTGATGACGGAAGAAGATTATGAAAGTGTATATGAATTGTGGATGGGAATCAGCGGATTTGGAATTCGTTCCATTGATGATTCAAAGGAAGGGGTTCTGCGTTTCCTGAAGAGAAATCCCACCACAAGCATGGTGGCGGTTGCGGACGGAAAAATTGTCGGAGCCATACTCTGTGGACATGACGGGCGAAGAGGCTGTCTGTATCATGTCTGTGTGCACAAGGATTACAGAAAGCGCGGAATCGGAAAAGCGATGGCGGTTGCCTGTATGCGGGCACTTAAGGAAGAAAAGATTAACAAGGTCAGTCTGATTGCATTTAAGGACAATGAGCTTGGCAATCATTTCTGGAAGGATGCAGGATGGAACTTCCGGGAAGATTTAAACTATTATGATTTTACATTAAATGAAGCCAACATAACCAGGTTTAACCGGTAGTTGCAAAGGAGATAAAAATGAGTGAACAGGATGTAGAAGCTATGGAAAAAGCACAGGTGCTTATCGAGGCACTTCCTTATATACAGCGGTTTAACCGCAAGATTATCGTGGTAAAATACGGCGGTTCCGCCATGCTTGATGAGAAGCTGAAAAAGCAGGTAATACAGGATGTTACCCTGTTGAAGCTGGTGGGCTTTAAGCCGATTATCGTGCATGGAGGCGGAAAGGAAATCAGCAAATGGATTTCAAAGGTTGGAATGGAACCGGAATTCGTCAACGGTCTCAGAAAGACGGACGGACCGACCATGGAGATTGCGGAGATGGTTTTGAACCGCGTGAACAAATCCCTGGTGCAGAAGGTGCAGGAGCTTGGTGTATTATCCGTCGGAATCAGCGGTAAGGACGGCGGACTTTTGAAGGTGGATAAGAAGCTTTCGGACGGACAGGACATCGGATATGTGGGAGAAATCAAGGAGGTAAATCCAAAGATTCTCTTTGATCTTCTGGAAAAGGATTTTCTTCCGATTGTCTGCCCGATCGGGATGGATGATAATTACGAATCTTACAACATTAATGCGGATGATGCGGCATGTGCCATTGCCAGAGCGGTCTCTGCGGAGAAGCTGGCTTTTCTTACGGATATTGCAGGCGTATACAAGGACCCGAAAGATCCGGCAACACAGATTTCGGAGCTGACGGTGACAGAGGCAAGAGAGCTGATTCGAGACGGCTTTATCGGAGGAGGCATGCTTCCGAAGCTGAATAACTGTATTGATGCGATTGAAAACGGTGTATCGCGGGTGCATATCCTGGATGGACGGATTGCACACTGTCTGTTGCTTGAGATTTTTACGAACAACGGAATCGGAACCGTGATAAGAAGTGACGTGGAGAAAAAAGGAGAATAATTATGACGAAACAGGAATATATGGAGAAAACGGATCAGGAACTGGTGCATGTGTACAACCGGTTTCCGGTGGTTTTAGACCATGGTGAAGGTGTCTTTTTATATGATACGGACGGCAAAAAGTATCTGGATTTTGCGGCGGGAATTGCGGTAAATGCACTTGGTTACAGCAATGACGAATACAAAAATGCGCTGAAGGAACAGGTGGATAAGGTTTTGCATGTGTCAAATCTTTATTACTGCGAGCCGATCGCCGAGGCGGCGAAAAAAGCGCTGAAAGCCAGCCGGATGGACAGAATTTTTTTCACCAACAGCGGAACGGAGGCTATTGAGGGAGCCATCAAAGCGGCAAAGAAATATGCATATACCAGGGACGGACATGCAGGACATGAAATCATTGCCATGCAGCATTCTTTCCATGGAAGAAGTCTCGGCGCGCTTTCCGTAACCGGAAATGCACATTATCAGGAACCTTTTGAGCCGTTGCTGCCGGGAGTAAAGTTTGCAGAGTTTAATAATCTGGAGAGTGTGGAAAAGCTGGTCACAGATAAGACCTGTGCGATTCTTATGGAGACAGTACAGGGTGAGGGCGGAATTTATCCGGCGGAACCGGCGTTTCTGGAAGGTGTAAGAAAGCTGTGTGACCAGAAGGATATTCTTCTGATTCTTGATGAGATCCAGTGTGGTATGGGACGTACCGGAGAAATGTTTGCATGGCAGCATTACGGGGTAAAACCGGATATCATGACCAGCGCAAAGGCACTGGGAGGAGGCGTTCCGGTGGGCGCATTTTTCCTGACGCAGAAGGTGGCAGACAAGTCCCTCGCACCGGGTGATCACGGAACTACTTATGGTGGAAATCCTTTCGTCGGAGCGGCAGTGTCTGCTGTATTTGACCAGTTTGAAAAGCAGAAGGTAGTGGACAATGTGAAAAATGTTGCACCTTATCTGGAGCAGAAATTGGATGAACTGGTCAGCAAATATGATTTCCTGGAGACAAGAAGAGGAATGGGACTGATGCAGGGAATTGTATGTAAGCTGCCGGTTGGAAAAGTGGTTACAAAGGCTCTGGAAAACGGACTTTTAGTCATTACCGCCGGAGCGGATGTCCTTCGTATGGTGCCGCCGCTTATTATCGAGAAAAAGCATGTGGATGAAATGATTTCCATTCTGGAACCGGCGCTTCTTGCAGTCGCAGAAGAAAACTGAGAATTTTTATTTGTCAATGAAATATACTTGTAATAAATACAAAAAGTCGTTAAAATAGAGAGTGCATTGAGACTCCTTACCCGGATGACCGGAGGAAAAGGAGCAGAGATATGAGAATAATTAAAATGATACCGGTTTTAGCGATGATCGGCCTGTTAGCCGGCTGTGGGCAGGAGACGGAAGTATATCTGGACAGCACACAGCAGGATTTTGTGCAGGAAACTGAAAGCACGGGAGCTTCTGATACAGAAATTTCTGATACGGAAACTGTCGGCAGCGAAAATGCTTCCATACTTGTCTATGTATGCGGGGAAGTGAATGCTCCCGGTGTGTATGAGCTTGAGAGCGGTATGCGGATAGGCGATGCAGTATCGGCCGCAGGAGGCTTTACGAAGGCAGCGGGGCAGGAATACTGGAATCTTGCGGAGCCACTTAAGGACGGACAGATGCTGTGCATTCCGACGGAAGAAGAAGCCAGGGAGAGGAAGGAGTCTTACGAGGAGACAATGGAAAGCGTATCGGACGGCAGGATTAACATCAATACCGCCGATGCCGATAAGCTTACGGAGATTCCGGGAATCGGACAGACGCGCGCACAGGCGATTATTGCATATCGGACGGAAAACGGAGATTTTACATGTGTGGAAGACATCATGAAAGTGTCCGGGATAAAGAATGCGCTTTTTGAAAAGATGAAAGACTTTATAACGGTTGGTTGAGGTGTAAGATGGCAAAGAGAGTTCTCGTGGTAGATGATGAGAAATTAATCGTAAAGGGAATCCGGTTCAGTCTGGAGCAGGATGGGATGGAAGTGGATTGTGCATACGATGGCGAAGAAGCTTTAAATATGGCAAAAGCCAATGAGTATGATATGATTCTTCTGGACATCATGCTTCCGAAGATGGACGGTTTTGAAGTGTGTCAGGCAATTCGGGAATTCTCTGATATGCCGATTGTGATGCTGACTGCAAAGGGCGATGATATGGATAAGATACTAGGTCTGGAATACGGAGCCGATGACTATATCACAAAGCCTTTCAATATTCTGGAGGTAAAGGCGCGAATCAAGGCGATTATGCGCCGTACCTCCGGGACAAGAGAGAAGAAGGAACAGCTTTCCGTACTGGAGAAAGGCGATCTGCGTCTGGATTGTGACAGCAGACGTCTGTTTATTCTGGGAAATGAAGTAAATCTGACAGCAAAGGAATTTGATCTTTTGGAACTTCTGGTCCGGAATGAGAATAAGGTGTACAGCCGGGAGAATTTGCTTGGTCTGGTATGGGGCAAGGATTATCCGGGGGATGTGCGCACCGTGGATGTCCACGTAAGACGTCTCAGGGAGAAGATAGAGGCAAATCCGAGTGAGCCGAAATATGTCCACACAAAGTGGGGTGTGGGTTACTATTATTATCAGAGGTAGGAAGGTTTTCCATGCACAAGAGTAAGCAGATCTTTCAGTTTTTTAAAAGTCTTAAGTTCCGGTTAATTCTGTTAATTCTGTTAATCGTGATTGTACCAAGTCTCGTTCTTTCCGCGGGAATTCTGAATTCTTACGAATCGAGAGCGGTTTCCATACGGGAGAGCGAAATCTTGAGTCAGGCGAAGATTCTCGCAAATCAGATTGCGACAAGTGAATATATGGAGCTGGGAAACAATGTAAGCTCCAGTACCATTCAGGCACAGATTGACATGCTGACCACCATCTATGACGGTCGTGTGATTATTGTGGATAACAATTTCCGTGTCTATCACGACACCTATAATCTGGATGACCACAAGATTATCATTGCGGAGGAAGTAATCAGAAGCTTCAAGGGTGAGGATGTCGTACATTATGATTCCGAGAATCATTATATTGAGATGACGATTCCGATCATCAATCCGGATGACAAAAGTGCAGAGGTACTTGGAGTTATGCTTATCAGCGTATCCACGGACAATATTATGATTAATCAGGCGTATCTGCGCCAGGTGGCAACCATTATCGTCGTGATTGTGGGAATCGCTTTGGTATTCTTTTCCGTGCTGATGATTATCTATTTCTTAAAGCCACTCCGGAAGATATCGGACGGAATTGTGGAGATTAAAGAGGGATATGGAGAGGATTGTCTTCAGGTTAATGATTATACGGAGACGATACAGATTTGCGACCGCTTCAATCAGATGCTGGAGCGCATGAAAGTCATGGATGATTCCCGACAGGAATTCGTATCCAATGTGTCCCATGAGCTTAAGACACCGCTTACCTCCATGAAGGTGCTGGCGGATTCCATCAATTCGATGCCGGATGCGCCAAAGGAACTGTATCAGGAATTCATGGAAGACATTACCAATGAGATTGAGCGTGAGACAAAGATTATCAATGACCTGTTATCGCTGGTTAAGATGGATAAATCCGCAGCAGACTTAAATGTCTCCACCGTGAATATGAATGAACTTCTGGAGCAGATATTAAAGAGGCTTCAGCCGATTGCGGACAAGCAGAAGGTAGAGCTTGTGCTGGAGAGTTTTCGTCCGGTGACCGCAGAGGTGGATGAGGTGAAGATTACGCTTGCCATTACCAACTTGATTGAGAATGGTATCAAATATAACAGGAATGACGGCGAGGGCTGGGTAAGAGTTTCCCTAAACGCGGATCATCAATATTTTTATCTGAAGGTAGAGGATTCCGGAATCGGAATTCCGGAGGAATCGCTGGATCATATTTATGAGAGATTCTACCGGGTGGATAAGTCCCATTCCCGGGAAATCGGAGGTACCGGACTTGGACTTGCGATTACACGTAATTCCATCCTGATGCACAGAGGTGCCATCAAGGTACATTCGGTATTGGACGAGGGAACCACTTTTGATGTCCGGATTCCTTTGAATTATATTGCATAGGAGATGCCATGAAGAAAAAGCTGACAGCTATGATTCTTATTCTGGCACTGGCGGTATCAATGACCGCAGGCTGCGGAAAAGAGAAGAAAGAAACAGAATATGTGGTTTACTACCTGAATACGGATGTTACGCGGCTGATTCCGCAGAAGATTACGTTGCAGCATACCGGAGGAGAGCAGCAGATACAGGAACTGCTGGAAGCTTTACAGAGCCAGCCGGAGGATGCAGGGGAAAGACAGACCATTCCGTCGGAGGTTGAGGTTCTCGGAGTGAGTACCATGTCTTACCAGATAACGGTTGATTTCAGCAGGGAATATTATAAGATGGATCCCACGGAGGAAATTCTGACAAGGGCAGCCATTGTGAAGACTCTGCTCCAGGTGACGGATTATCCTTATGTCCAGTTTACCGTAGAATCAAAGCCGCTTGTGAATGCGGAGGATGCCGTGGTGGGAGCGATGAGCATTGACAGCTTTGTCGAGAATCCGGGGGAGCAGATTAACTCCAGCCAGAAGGCGACGCTTACGCTGTATTTTGCCAACAAAAAGGGAAATAAGCTGGTACCGGAGGTGCGGGATGTCCATTACAGCTCCAATATTTCGCTGGAGAAACTGGTGATGGAGCAGCTTTTGGAAGGACCAAAGACAAACGGACTTCTGGCGACAATTCCAAGCGGAACAAAGCTGATTACGGTTACGGTGGTGGACAATGTCTGCTATGTGAATCTGGACGAGACATTCCTGAATCAGAATCAGGAAATCAAGGAGGATGTGGTACTGTTTTCGATTGTGGATTCCCTGACGGAACTTTCAACGGTGGATAAGGTACAGATCTCCATCAACGGGGATACCAGTGGAAAATGCCGCTATATTTTTGATTTCTCAACCATGTACGAGAAAAATACCAAGCTGATTGACAAGGGAAAAGAGGAGGAAGAGTCTACAGAGTGAGAAAAAGGCCGGTTCTTTTGCTTGCCTGCAGTTTTGTATCAGGTCTGTTGTATGGAGGGTACCAGTGGCCGGTATGCATAGCGGTTGTGGTGGTACTTCTTGCGTATGCGGTGCCTTGGAAGGAAAGCGGGCTGCGGCGTATATTGTTTGTGGCGGGGATTCCCCTGTTGTTTCTTCTGGGGATGCTTCACATGGAGCGTGAACTTGCATTTCGCGCGGGGTATATGCAGCAGCTTTGTGATGGACAGACGGTGAAACTTGCAGGAAAGCTGAACAAGATTGAGAAAAAGAAAAATTGTTTCTATTATTATCTGACGGATTGCATAATCCGTTCTTCGAAAAAGAATATGCCATGCAATGATGTCATCGCATATTCATCTTCCGATGAAGCTTCCATCGGACAAATCCTGGTTATTAAAGGTACAATTTCATTATTTGAACCCGCAGCAAATGAGGGCGGTTTTGATGCACAGACTTATTACCGGAGTCAGAAGATTGATTTTGGTATATGGATGGATGAAATTTGCTCTGTGCACGGAAAAAACAAAAATTATGCGGGGATGCTATACCGGTTCCGACAGAGACTGCAGGCGGTGTTTACTTCCTGTGTGGAGGATGACGGGGTGCTTTCTGCAATGCTTCTGGGGGAGAAGGGAGGACTGGATACAGAGGTCAAATCCCTTTATCAGAAGGCGGGAATTGCGCATATACTGGCGATATCAGGGCTTCATGTCTCGCTTCTTGGCATGGGACTCTATAGGCTTTTGAAAAGCAAACTGAAGCTTTCTTATGCAGTCTCGGCAGCGGGAACGGCGCTCTTTATGTTTTCGTATCTTGTGATGACAGGGAACAGTGTCTCCACTAAAAGGGCGGTGGGGATGCTGTTTCTTTATCTGCTGGCAGACATGCTGGGACGCTCTTATGATATGCTGAGTGCGCTTGGCACGGTATGCATCCTTCTGTTGTGGGAGAATCCGTTTCTGATCGGTTACTCCGGCTTTCTGTTTTCCGTCGCTGCGGTTCTGGGAATCGGGGCAGGCGGTGGGATTTTGACCGAGTGGAGAGAAGTCTGTCTGCAGAAGAATAAGAAGGGAAAAATGCAGGGGCTTTGGATTAGCTTTGCCATTCAGCTTTTTACCCTGCCTCTTGTGGCATATCATTATTATGAGATTCCGGTATATGCTATGCTTATAAACCTGTTTGTGCTGTGGCTGCTTCCGTATCTGCTGGGACTGGCTGCGGTGGGGGCTCTTGCGGGGAGCCTTCTTCCGGCAGCCGGAAAACTTCTGCTTTTTCCCTGTGGGAAGGGGCTTGGATTGTATGAAGTTTTCTGTGGACTGTTTCTGTGGTTTCCGGGGGCACAGTACCTGTCCGGAAAACCGGAGCTTTGGAGAATTATTGTTTACTATCTGCTTCTGGGAGGAATCCTTCTTGTGCTGAATCGCAGAAGCAGGCGATGCAGGGAGCAGGAGGATAAGTCAAAAGGGACAACGGGAAGATATATCAGGCTGATGGCAGGAATTACGGTTTCGCTTTTGGTTCTGCTGTTGCCGGGCAAAAAGGAGCAGGAACTGGATGTGCTGGATGTGGGGCAGGGAGATGGAATTTACTATTGCACGGAAAGCGGAATCTCGCTTTTTATCGATGGCGGCAGCAGTGATGAAAAAAATGTCGGCACTTACAGGATTCTTCCGTTTTTAAAGGCGAAGGGAGTAAAAAAGATTTCTTATTGGTTTATCAGCCACACGGATGAGGATCATATAGCGGGAATGCGGGAGGTTCTGGAAGCAGGATATCCGGTTGAGCATCTGGTGTTCGCCCGGGCGGTAAAAGGGAATGAGAAAACAGGGGAACTTCTGACACTGGCAGAAAAACATCACACAAAGATTCTGTATCTGGAAAAAGGGGAGTGTCTTCACATCGGCGAGACCAGACTGAATTGCCTGTATCCGAAAGCCTCTGAAAAGAAGGAGGATATCAATGATCTTAGTCTGGTATTTTCCCTGAAAGAAAAAGAATTTTACGGTTTCTTTGGTGGCGATATTTCACAGGAAGTGGAGGAAGAGCTTCTGCGGCAGGGGCTGGACAAAAAGGTGAATTTTTATAAAGCAAGTCATCATGGGTCCCGGAACTCCGGCAGCAGCGCTTTTCTGGAAGGGATAGCTCCGGAGATTACCGTGGCATCTGCCGGGAAGGGCAACTGCTATGGTCACCCACATCCCGAAGCCGTGCAGCGAATCCGGGAAAGCGGAAGCGCTTTTTTATGTACGGCAGACTGCGGACAGATTAAGCTGAAATGGAAGGATAAAAAAGTGCATGTCTATGCACGCTTTTCTCCATAGTAGATAAGTGCCAGCATATTCGGACCGGTATGGGCACCGATAATCGGGCTTAAGGAGGTGATGCGAATCTGAGTGTCCGGGAACTTGTCCAGAACCATCTGCTTCAGTATCTCGGCATCGGCCATACAGTCGGCACCGCAGATATAGACGGTGTTTCCGATTGTTGCGTCATAGTGGTTTTCCATATTTTCCACAAGGTACTTCATTGCCATGTTTTTTCCGCGTTTCTTGGAGATGGTTTCCAGTTTTCCGACGGAATTGATGCACAGAATCGGCTTGATGTTGAGTGCGGTTCCCATGATGGCCGAGGAGGAAGAAATTCTTCCGCCGCGCATGAGATACATCAGATCTTCGACCTTAAACAGGAAGTTGACATTTGCGGCATGCTCCCGCAGCCACTTTGCATTTTCGGAAAGGGACATTCCGTTTTCACGGTTGATGCAGGCGGATTCGGCAAGAAGTCCCATGCCGCCGGTTGCACCGAGACTGTCCACGACCTCGATATGCACTTCGCCGTAGCTGTCTTTGAGCTGTTCCACGGCAAGGTTGGCGGATTCGTAGGTGTTGCTCAGTCCGCTGGAGAGGGAGATGTAGAGGAGTTCTTTCTTTTCCTTTACATATGGTTCAAAGATGCTGACATACTGGTAAGGAGAAATCTGACTGGTCTTTGTCGGGATTTTCTCGCGGAGCCTCTCATAATATTCGTGCAGGGTTTCAAAGCTCTCCGGAGCCGTACAGCAATGTGTTTCTTCTCCAATCATGTATTCCATCGGAACATAGCGGATGCCGTATTTTTCCGCGATTTTTTCATCAATATCAATGGATACATCAACAAATATTTCGTACATGGTTTTACCTCTTTCTTTTTATTCGTTACTTACGGTGTGGTGTTGCTTTTTCCACACATGTACATTATACTGATGGACAGTGATGGGAACAATTACCAATACTGCTCCAAATGAGGAATTATCAACAGAATTACAAGAAGTGAGGAATATATGGATCGAAGAATCGGAAAAACCAAAGCAGCAATCTGGGATGCGTATCTGTCTATCCTGATGGACGGAAAAGGGAGAAAGAAAGTAACGGTGTCGGAACTGGCACGCAAAGCGGATATCGACCGCAAGACTTTTTATCTGCATTATTCCGATGTGGATGAGGTGATGCAGGAATACTGCGAGCAGAGGGTGGAGCAGTGCATGGAGCGCCTGAGAAAGGAAAAGGATGAGGGAAAGGAATTCTCCGTAAAGCTGCTTTTTGATATACTAAATCAGTTTATATCCGAGAACATGGAACTTTTTGAAATTCTGTCGCTGCAGAAGGATGGCAATTATTTCTGGCAGGAAATTAAAAAACTTATGGTGGAATCCATTGGCGAGGCGGCCAGGGAGGAATTGAATTTTTCGGAAACCCAGCTAAAAGTACTCTGCGAATTCTATATGTCCGGAATTGTGGCGGTCTATACCCTCTGGATACAGAACCGGATTCCGGTGACCGCGGAGGAACTGGCGGAGCTGGTAAAAGATGCGGCGGTCAAGGGACTTGAGCGGATGGTGGAGGAAACATAAGAAATGTTAGCTTTTGCAGGATGCGGGAAAGTGATATAATAAGACTATGAAAACAATAGACAATGATATTAAAACAGGACAGATTAAGCAGATGTATCTGCTGTACGGGGAAGAGCAGTATCTGATCCGGCAGTATCGGGATAAATTGAAAAAGGCGTTGGTGTCGGAGGATGACACAATGAATCTGGGTGTCTTTTCGGGTGATGACATCAATCAGAAGGAAATCATCGATCTGGCGGAGACACTGCCGTTTTTTGCAGAGTGCAGAGTGATTATGATTGAGGACAGCGGTCTGTTTAAGAAGGGTGCGGAGGAGCTGGCAGAATATATCGCATCGGCTCCGGATACCACGTATTTTATTTTTACGGAAAAAGAAGTCGACAGGAAGACGAAGATGTATAAGGAGGTTAAAAAAGCGGGTAGTGCAGTGGAGTTCCCAAGGCAGACAGAGGCGGTTCTGACGCGGTGGATTGAAGGAAGAGTCCGGCGGGAAAGAAAGAATATTACAAGGGATGCGTATGCTCTTTTTGTGCAGAAGACCGGCGATGATATGGAGAACATCGATAAGGAGCTGGAGAAGCTGTTCTGCTATACCATGGACAAGGATTATATTGATGTGGGGGACGTACAGGCAGTTACCACGGAGCAGACGGAGAATAAAATCTTTGACATGGTTGATGCGGTGGCACAGCACAGGCAGAAACAGGCGCTGGAACTGTATTATGACCTTTTGGCATTAAAGGAGCCTGCCATGCGAATTCTTTACCTGCTTACGAACCAGTTTCAACGGCTGATGGTGGTAAAGTCCATGACAAATCAGGGCTTTTCCAACAGGGATATTGCACAGAAAGCCGGATGCCCGGATTGGGCGGTGCGAAAGTATCAGACGCAGAGCCGGGCTTTTTCCATGAACCGTCTCAGACAGGCAATCACAGATGGAGTAGAGTATGAGACGGCAGTGAAGACCGGACACATGCATGAACAGATGGCGGTGGAACTGTTTATTGTGGAGAATTCAAAAGAGGATGCATCAAAATGACAGCAGAACAACAGGGAAAACAGTATAACAAGATGACCGATGAACCCATAGTAAGTCTTTTAGTGAAGCTTTCGATTCCAACGGTTATAAGTATGATGATAACCAATGTGTATAATCTGGTGGATACGGCGTTTGTCGGAACGCTGGGCACAAGCGAGAGCGGGGCAACCGGAATTGTATTTGGATATATGTCCATATTACAGGCGTTTGCTTTTATGTGCGGGCAGGGAGCCGGCAGTATTATGTCCAGAAGGCTGGGAGCGAAGGATTTGGAGGAAGCAAAGAAGTACAGCTCCACAGGATTTTTCCTGTCCTTCTTTTTCGGATTTCTTTTGGCGGCAATCAGTATGGTTTTTATGAAGCCGCTGTTATATGCGCTTGGAAGTACAGAGACGATTGCGGTATATGCGGAGAAATATCTTTTTTATATCATGCTTTACGCACCGTTTTTCACCTCCAGTCTTACCATGAACAACCTGCTCAGATATGAGGGCAAGGCGGTTCTTGGAACCATCGGTTTAACAATCGGGGCGTTTCTTAATATTCTGGGAGACATCGTTTTTATATTTCTGTTTAAAATGGGGATAGCCGGAGCCGGTTTGGCTACAGCCATTTCCCAGTTTATCAGCTTTTGCATATTGCTTGGCATGTTTTTGTTAAAAAAGACTCAGACCAGGATATCCATACGTTATTTTGCACGAGATTTTAAAACCATATGGATGATTCTTGCCACCGGTTTTCCGAGCCTGCTCAGGCAGTCCTTAAACAGTGTGGCAGCAGTATTGCTGAATAATGCAGCAGGTATTTACGGAGATGAAGCAATCGCCGCCATGAGTATCGTATCAAGAGTCAGCTTCTTCCCAATGGCCGTAGCGATTGGAATAGGACAGGGATTTCAGCCCATCAGCAGCTTTAATTATGGAGCAGGGAAGAAGGAGAGGGTCCGAAAGGGATTTTGGTCTGCGTTCATCATGGCAGAGATTGTTCTGTTGGTAATGTCGGTTCCGATTATTCTGTTTTCCGGGGGAATCATTAAACAGTTCAGGAATGATCCGGATGTCATTGAGATAGGAATCCGGGCGCTCCGGCTTATGGGAATTGGACAGTTGTTTGTACCGCTTACCATGTTGGTAGAAATGGGGTATCAAAGCATCGGAGAGAAGCTGCTTGCCTGCTTTGCTTCCAGTCTCAGAAGCGGAATCCTGTTTATTCCGACGTTACTGATATTAAAGAATGTGAGGGGCTTAAGCGGCATTCAGGAGGCACAGCCGCTCTCGTTTGTGTTTGCTTTTTTTGTCAGTATTTTTCTGTGCAGAATATATTTGAAAAAATTGAAACCGGAATTATTCACAGCGGTAGAGTGAATCATATTCTGATTAAAGGTTTGTGGAGGGAGATCAGTTTATGGATATAAAATTAGTTAGGGAAAATAAGAAAAAATATATTGATTTGTTATTGCTGGCGGATGAGTCTGAAATTATGGTAGACAAATATCTCGAACGAGGGGATATGTATGTTTTAGACGACAATGGCGTGAAAGCGGAATGTGTGGTTACAAAAGAAGATGAGGGCATATATGAATTGAAAAATCTTGCAGTGTCACCGGAGTTTCATCGAAAAGGATACGGAAAGACACTGGTAGAATATGCTTTTTCCCATTACCAGGATTGTAAGCAGATGTTGGTGGGAACAGGGGATGTTCCCTCCACACTCGGATTTTATAAAAAATGCGGTTTTATTGAATCTCACCGCGTAAAGAACTTTTTTGTAGATAATTATGATCATCTGATATTTGAAGACGGCAAACAGCTTGTGGATATGGTTTATCTGAAGAGAGAACGATAATTGGTGGGAGTATAGGGGAGAAGGGATAAGATGTATTATGTGGGAATTTGCGATGATTCAATTGAAGTGTGCAATTATATAGCGGAAGCTGTACAAAATATACCGGATGAGAATGTAAAATCAAGTATACAAACCTGTTATTCAGGAGAAGAGTTATGCAATTATCTGGAAGATGGAAAGCCACTGGATATTTTGTTTTTAGATATTGAATTGATAGAATTAACGGGAATCGAAGTCGGGGAATTTATACGAAACAGGCTGGATGATCATAGAATGCAGATTATATTTATTTCCGGAAAAACTTCCTATGCACATGAACTGTTTCAAGTTCAGCCGACCGAATTTCTGGTTAAGCCTTTTTCTGATAAACAGGTTGTGGATGTGTTTTTACTTGCGGTACGGTTGTTGCAAAAGCGCAGCGGAAAATTTAAATTTCAGAATCATAAAGATTATTATTATTTGCCATATGAAGAAATTATATCTTTTTCCAGTGAGGGGAGGCAGGTCAAGATCTCAACATTGGAAGATGAGTATCGGTTTTATGGAAAATTAAAATATACTGGAGGATTTGCCGGAAAATTTTTTCGTTATTCATAAGTCTTACATTGTGAATGAGGATTTTGTAAAGAAGTATACATATGAATCCGTGGAACTTATGAACGGTATGACATTTCCAATCAGTAAACCATATCGGAAAAGTGTTCGCACAAGACTGCTTAAGGAGATGTAGGAATTGAATACGATTATTTTTCTTTTGGCAAATGCCTGTCAGATTTATTTAACTTGTGATATTGTTCGGATTTTTTATGAAAATACGCAACAGCACAGAATTAAGAAATGGATTGTGGGAATTATTTTTTATGTGTTTAATTCCTGCATATATCTTATGTTTCATACAGCGTGGCTGAATCTGTTTAGCAATTTGGCAGGGATATATATTTACAATTGTCTGTTTACAAAATCCATAAAAAAGAAGTTGTTTGTGACGGGAGCACTCTATGTCATGGGGATGGGTTGTGACATTATATCTGTGTTATTGCTGTCAGGTTATCGGGACGGCAAGGCTGTCGCAGTGATTTCTCATGTGCTTACTGCACTTTTATTGCTGATTTGTAAGTATATTACGGAAAAAATTGTTCGTTGCGGAAAAAATCAGAATGGGATATCCAATATGGGATTGGTGATTGTACCTGTGTGCAGTATTGTGATTATTCCATTTCTGATGTATGGCAATAACAGTCTACAGTTTAATGTATTAATTGTCGGCGCAGGGTTATTGGTTATCAATTTTGTGGTTTTATGCCTGTATCAGAATCTGGCTTTTTCTATGCAGGAAAAATTTGAAAATGAAATTTTGGAACAACAGCTTGAAGTGTACCGGAATCAGTTGAAGGTGATTCAACAGTCGCAGGAACAGGTGCAGCAGTTGCGTCATGATATGAAACATCATATCGGGGAATTAAGATTTCTGGCAGAGCAAAATGATGTATCGGCTTTCAAGAAGTATTGCACTCAAATGGAAGAGTCTGTATGTAATTCAGATGAGAAAGTGTATTCAGGCAATATGAAAATAGACAGTATCCTAAATTATATGCTTGGAAAAGCTGAAAAAGAGTTAAAGGAAGTTCAGAGCACCGTTCAGATTCCAAGGGAAATAGAACATACTTTTGATATCAGCACGGTTTTGGGGAATCTTTTGGACAATGCAATAGAGGCTGCAAAAAAATCAAAGGAGCAGTTCCTGAGTATAAATATCCGGTTTGATAAGGGAGTGCTTCATATCATAGTAAAGAATAGTTTCAGTGGGGAATTACAACGTAAGGAAAATAAATTCCTGACAACGAAAGCAAAAAAGGATGGACATGGAATCGGATTGGAAAGTGTCCAAAGGATTGTTGAAAAAAATCATGGAGAATTTGAAATACAGACGGGAAAGCTGTTTTGTGTGAATATTGCAATGTATATTCCGGATTCAGATAAAATATCCGATTTTGACAATCAAACAGGCTAATTTTTACATCAACCGGCACAGTCGCAAAAGCCTGCTATAATGGTTGAAAAGGAGGAAGATGGAAAATGGTGGCAGCATTCAAATTAAAGCAGCACCGGTATTTCCTGACAGCACTTGTTTTTTCCATGATTCTATTGGAATACTCCTATTACAGTACAATGGCTTTTGGATATGAAAATGCAGGGAATACAGTGGAGTTGTTTCTGTATACATTGGGATCGGGTCTGGCAAGCTGGCTGGGGATTCTGTTTCCGATGGTTGCGGCGCTTCCGTATGCGACAAGTTATGTGCAGGAATATAAGACCGGATATTTAAAATGTGAATTTCTTAGGGAAAGAAAAAGCATTTATATAGTTCAAAAATTGATTCTGGCGTTTGTTTACGGAGGGGCTGCGTTGGGAATTCCGGTTGGCTTATATGCGCTTCAGATTGGATTGACACACAAGACAGAGGTTTCTCTTGAAAGCATGGAAGGACAAAGGTTTGTCAGTTATTTGCCGAATATTGCAGAGCAGAATGAAGCTGGGTATATGGCGATGAGTGTCGGATTTGTATTCCTCTGCGGAGCAGCCTTTTCAGTGTTTGCTCTGGGTATTTCGGCATGGGTAAAAAACGAATTTCTTACAATTCTGCTTCCGTTTGCAATCTGTGTTTTGATAGCAATTGTTTCTCCGGTTGGTTGGTTCAATCTGTTGCTTTTGTTTTGCCCATCAGAGTATTCCCTGATCGAGACATGGCAGCTTGCCGTTATGTGGATGGGATTGATGGCAGTCGGAATTTTCTTGTTTGTATCCGGGGTGAAATATAATGAAAAAGAATAGGGAGTACATATGGCTTTTTGTGCTGTTTCTCTCCGTTGCCGAATTCTTCTATTATAATTATCGTGTAGCAGCAGATTCTTTTCACTTATTTGACTGGATGCTTGAAGTTGTGAGTGATCGCTTTGTAGTGTTTTTGATACAGGGAATTCCGGCGGCGGTCTTTGCGAATCATTTTTTGGTATCGTTAACTGGAAATGATTATAAGATGCTTCGTTATGGAAATATTAAAAAAGTAATTCTGGTGGCAGAGTGTGCTTTGTTACGGATGGCGGCATGCAATGTATGCATTCTTTTTATGGTAGTTTTTGCGGTGGCTTTGACAGGAGAAGGTATTGCAGCGTTAACTGTAACAGGAGCGGAAGTTGGTATTCTTTTCTCCCTTGCTGCAAATCTGTTTCTGATGGATTGGGTGATTGGAAATATTCTGCTTCTTGCGGTTATCTTTGGAATGAGGGAAAGGATATCGGTATTTCTGGTAGTAGCGGTGCTGATGTACAATATTGCTTTTACCGGAAATCCGAGATATGTACAGAAGGCAGAGGCAAAGCTGACATGGGCAGGAAATGTTCTGCTTTCAGGAAAAGGAAACGGTAACATACATATTGGTTATTGGATGTGTTGGGTAAGTTTGATACTTATACTCTGCCTGTTTCGAAGCTGTCTACCATGGCAGAAATTGTGGCAGAAACTGGAACGAAAACATTTATTCCGGGTTCTTGTTGTAGTTTCATCGGTTGTTGTATTTACAGCCTTGAAATATATAGCAGAGCCGTATCTTGAAATTTCCCCAAAAGATATGGTGGAGAATCTTGCACAGTATTTTCAAGGTTTTTGTAAAGTGAATGTTTTCTTTTTTTTGTATCTTTTTTATCAGCTTCCGGTCTGGATGTTTTCCTATTTGTATCTGACAGAGAAAATGAATGTCTTTTTTGTACAGTATCTATTACGAGGAAAAAGTGTTTTACACTGTCTTTTTCGCATGTTGGTGGGAGTATTAGCGATTATGGGGATTTATTATGGAACGGGAGTAGCAGTATTAACATTTCCTTTATATTCGGCAATGGGAAATGTCTGGAATATCCGGTTCCTGTTGATATTTGTAAATCTGATATTGCAGAGTATGTTCATTGTTCTTCTGGCATTTGAAATTTGGTTATGGGAAAGGGAAAAACAGCATACCGGAATTGTTATAGCGCTTGCAGCGCATTTGATTTTGGCTGTATTTTCCGGAAAAGTGAAGGGCATTGCAGCATGGATTCCGCTGAGTGCCGGGGTGTACCGGACACATGTAACATGCCAGTCAGTGTCATGCATCAGTCAGGTGGTTTATCTGACTTTTTTAACAGTGATTCTGGCAATTACCTTTTTGTACAGGTATGAATGGATTATCGCAAGGAATGAGGTGTAAGAATGATTGAATGTAAAAAGGTAAGCAAAGAGTTTGGGGGACATGCAGTATTGGAGGATGTCAGTCTCACATTTTGCGAAGGAAGAATATATGGAATTGTTGGAAAAAACGGAACGGGAAAATCTGTATTTTTAAAGATGGTTGCAGGTTTGTCCTGTCCTTCAGAGGGAGAAATTGTGATAGACGGGGAGCCGTTAAAGAGAGGGACATTTGCAAAGAATCTGGGAATGGTAAGTGACTGCATTGGATTTCTCCCACAATATACTGCACGGGAAAATCTGTATTCACTGGCACAAATTCAGAAAAAAATTGGGATAAAGGAAATTGAGGAAACACTAAGAACCGTGGGACTTGATCCGGATTCAAAAAAAGTCTATAAGAAATTTTCTCTTGGAATGAAGCAAAAACTTGCCATTGCACAGGCATTTATGGAGAGTCCGCAGATTATTCTTGTGGATGAACCCATGAATGGACTGGATGAGGATTCCGTTGCGGAGATGAGAAGGTTTTTCCGACAGTATGTGGAGAAGCGGCAGGCAGTCATGATTCTTACAAGTCATAATCGAGAAGACATTGAAGAACTGTCGGATGAAATCTACCGGATTCAAAACAACAGAATCATAAAAGAAAAAATAAAGAAATAAGAAAACCCCATCGGCATGACGGTACCGATGGGGTTATATTCATATCATATATCGAAACAGTTTACGCAACACCGTTTACTAACTTTGCTAAACGGGAAACCTTGCGGGCTGCATTGTTCTTGTGGTAAACACCCTTAGAGCAAGCGCTCTCGATAACTGAAGAAGCATTCTTGAAAGCAGCATCTGCAGCAGCCTTATCCTTAGCAGCAACAGCAGCCTCAACCTTCTTGATAGATGTCTTAACCTCAGAACGGATTGCTTTATTTCTAGCAGTCTTTGTTTCTGTGACAATAATTCTCTTCTTAGCAGATTTAATGTTAGCCAATCTGTACACCTCCATATCAAATCGTATTCTAAATAGTTTTTTGTGCGGTGAAACAGACACGGACGCTCCATCGCAAACATACTAGAATATAATATTCCAAGCCCGCGTTTCTGTCAATACATATTATCAAAAAAAATGGGAAAAATTGAACTAAACAGCTTGTAGCAGCATATCTTACAGTAGGAGGGGAAGGCTATGATGGAAGAAAGTTATCCGATTCGTACGGATCTTGCGTTGGAGTCACAGGAACGCCTGAAAAATGACAGGGGAACGGTGAGAGGTGTCCGTTTTTTCGAAGAACCCGGAGAGGACGGCGTGGTGGTGAGCACCGTCGTGATTGAGACGGAAAATGCAGCGAAAGCCATGGGACGGCCAAGAGGAACATATGTGACCATAGAGGCGCCGGAGATGATTGAGGAGGATGAGGGATATCACAGAAACATTTCCGTCAGACTTGCCGAAATCCTGCGGAAAATGTTGCCGGGCAGGACAGAACAGGATTTGAATAAGGGACTGGAGGTATCAGCGCTAGTGGTGGGACTTGGAAACCGGGAAGTGACACCGGATGCGCTGGGCCCCCGTGTGGTGGATAATCTGTTTATTACGCGTCATATCATGAACGAATTTGGAAAGTATGCCTTTGTGGATGAGGATGTAAGCAGGGTGAGCGGGATTGTTCCGGGAGTCATGGCACAGACCGGGATGGAATGTGTGGAAATCTTAAGAGGAGTTGTAAAAGAGACAAAGCCTGATTTTGTGATTACGGTGGATGCGCTGGCGGCGCGCAATGTCAGACGTCTGGGAAGAACCATTCAGCTTACGGATACCGGAATTACACCGGGCAGCGGAATCGGAAATCACCGCAATGCCCTGAATACGGAGAGTGTCGGCGTGCCGGTGATTTCGCTTGGCGTGCCTACGGTGGTGGACGCGGCAACCATCGTGGCGGATGCCATGAGTGCACTGATTACGGAATTATCTTTATCGGATCTTCGTCAGCTTGATGAGAGGGAACGGCAGGAACTTGCAAGAGAGCTTCTTTCCCCGCAGCTCAACGGACTTTTTGTGACTCCCAAAAATATTGATGATTCCATCAAACAACTGAGCTTTCTGATTTCCGAGGGACTGAATATTGCGCTGTTGGGGAATAAGGAACGGGACAACGGCATATAATTCTTCGAGGTGGTGATAGCTTGAGGAGACGATTGCTTCTTTTTTTTACGCTGATTGATTTTGTACTGGTCTGTTGTTTTCTCTATCAGTGGGGAGGAGGACTGGTACACAGTCTGGGTCAGAATATGTCTGTCAAATTTTATAATGGAATATTGAATATTTATGTGCCGGGTATTCTTTATGTGCAGGGGGATGGAATTTCCGATCCTTATCAGGACATGACACATTCCGTTTACCCGGCAATTGCATACAACGAAGAACGTCTCTGGTATCAGGCGAAGGAGGACAGTCTGTCTGATTATGAAAATCTGGCTGCCATGGAAAACGAACAGGCGAAACAGATGATAGAAGAGAACCGGAAGGCGGCGCAGGTGAAAAAAGTGGACGAGACTGCGGATGAGGAAGTAAAAGTTGCGACAGGGAAGGATAAGGCAGGAGAGAAAAAAGTGACGATCAACCGGAAAAAGCTGGAGGATTTTGATTATCTCAGACAGACTTTTTATCAGGTGGACAGCACGACCACCATCGGAAAAAAGCAGCTTAATGTCAAAAAGCTTTTAACGCCGGATATGACGGTGGATATGGAGACAGAGGGACCGCAGATTTTAATCTATCATACTCACTCCCAGGAAGGATATAAGGATTCGAAACCGGGAGATGCCGCCACATCTGTAGTGGGAGTCGGCGATTATCTGACAGAGCTTCTGGAAAAGGAGGGGTTTGAGGTTTTACATCACAAGGGGGAATATGATGTGAATGACAGGGATCATGCCTATTCCAATGCCGCGCCGCATATTCAAAAAATTCTTGAAGAGAATCCGACGATTCAGGTGGTCATTGATTTACATAGGGACGGGGTTGGGGAAAACACCCGTCTGGTTACAAAGCAGAATGGCAAAAAGATGGCAAAGATTATGTTTTTTAACGGACTGAGCCGGACAACGGCGGCCGGAGATATTGCTTATCTGAAAAATCCGTATATTGACGAAAATCTGGCTTTTTCTTTCCAGATGCAGCTTAAAGCAGCCGAGTATTACCCGGATCTGACGCGGCGTATTTATCTGAAGGGTTATCGGTTTAACATGCATTTTTGCCCGAAATCAATGCTGGTGGAGGTGGGTGCGCAGACGAACACATTTGAGGAGGCAAAAAATTCAATGGAACCGCTTGCAGATCTGCTTGCAAAAGTGTTGAAATCTGAGGACTAAAACAGATATAATATAGACAGTAAATGGTCAGGAGGGGAAAATATGGTTGATTATACGGAAGGCTCGGGAAAGCAGTATCATACGCAGGTGGGGCCGGAGGACATTGGAAAATATGTGATTATGCCCGGAGACCCGAAGCGTTGTGCAAAAATAGCGGAATATTTTGAGGATGCGGTTCTAGTTGCGGACAGTCGGGAATTTACCACTTATACGGGAACATTGGATGGAGTAAAGGTGAGTGTGACCTCCACGGGAATCGGCGGTCCGTCGGCTGCCATTGCGCTGGAGGAGCTGGCAAAATGCGGTGCGCATACATTTATCCGTATCGGTACCTGCGGAGGAATGCAGGAAGAGGTTATGGGAGGAGATGTTGTCATCGCAAACGGCGCCATCCGCATGGAAGGGACAAGCCGGGAATTTGCGCCGATTGAATATCCGGCAGTGGCGGATTTTACTGTTACCAATGCACTGGTATCTGCGGCGAAAAAGAAGGAAGTCCGTTATCATGTGGGCGTGGTACAGTGCAAGGATTCCTTTTTCGGTCAGCATGAGCCGGAGGTGATGCCGGTCAGCTATGAGCTGACGGACAAGTGGGAGGCATGGCTTCGCATGGGCTGTCTTGCTTCGGAGATGGAGTCGGCAGCACTTTTTATTGCGGGCAGTTTTCTGCGTGTGCGCGTAGGTTCCTGTTTTCTGGTTATTGCCAATCAGGAGCGCGCCAAAAAGGGACTTTCCAATGAGCAGGTGCACGATACCTCGACAGCGATTCAGACTGCGGTGGAGGCGCTTCGCCTTCTGATTCGGGAGGACAAGAGCCATGATTGAAAAACTGATTGAAGAAGCTTTTCTTGCAAGAGAATGTGCATATACGCCGTATTCCCATTTTCGTGTGGGAGCGGCACTTTTAGCGGAGAACGGAACGATATACAGAGGATGTAATATCGAGAATGCAGCCTACACACCGTCCAACTGTGCGGAGCGTACTGCTTTTTTTAAGGCGGTCAGCGAGGGCGAGCGAAGCTTTCGGGCGATTGCCATTGTGGGCGGAAAGGAAGATGAGGAGAGTCTGGATTACTGCGCGCCCTGCGGCGTCTGCCGTCAGGTCATGCGGGAGTTTTGCCCGGATGATTTTCGGATTATACTCGCAAAATCGGCTACGGAATATCAGGTATATACATTAAAGCAGCTTCTGCCGGAGAGCTTTGGACCGGACAATCTGAAGTAGAAGAAAAGGAGAAAAAGATGGATACTAAGATGAAGGAAATATTGGGAAAAGTGGATCATACATTGCTTTTGCAGACAGCTACATGGGAGGAAATACGTGCATTGTGCGATGATGCAATCCAATATGGGACGGCTTCCGTATGTATTCCGCCGTGTTATGTGAAAAGGGCAAAGGAATACGTCAAAAATGCAATGCGCATCTGTACCGTAATCGGATTTCCAAACGGAAACCACACGACTGCGGCAAAGGTGTATGAGACGGAGGATGCGGTAAAAAACGGTGCGGATGAAATCGATATGGTGATTAATATCGGGATGTTAAAGGCAGGGGATTATGACTATGTTCTGGATGAAATCCGCAGGATTAAAGCTGCCTGTCAGGGAAGACTTCTCAAGGTGATTATCGAGACATGCCTTCTGACGGAGGAAGAGAAGATTAAGATGTGTGAGCTGGTGACAGAGTCCGGCGCAGATTATATCAAGACATCCACCGGATTTTCCACGGCCGGGGCAACCTTTTCCGATATTGCGCTTTTTAAGGAGCATGTGGGAGAACATGTGAAAATTAAGGCTGCAGGAGGGATCTCTTCCCTTGCGGATGCACAGAAGTTTATGGAGCTGGGAGCAGACCGGCTTGGCACCAGCAGGATTGTGAAGCTTGTAAAGGAGGAGCCGGTATGAAGAGACGTTTTGACAGAGTGTTTGTAATTGTGCTGGATTCCCTGGGAATCGGTGCCATGGCAGATGCCGGGCGCTTTGGGGATGAGGGCGCAGATACCCTGGGGCATATCTCGGATACGGTGGAGCATCTGCATATTCCGAATCTTGCAAAGCTTGGTCTTGCCAATCTGAAAAGTCTTCGTCAGGTCATGCCTGTGCAGAAGCCGGAAGGCTATTATCTGGCATTGAATGAGGCGAGCAATGGAAAGGATACCATGACAGGGCATTGGGAAATGATGGGGATTTTGACGGAAAAGCCCTTTATCACTTTTACGGATACCGGATTTCCGAAGGAACTGATTGATGAGCTGGAGAAGCGCTGCGGGCGTCAGATTATCGGAAACAAGGCAGCCAGCGGAACAGCGATTCTGGACGAGCTGGGAGAGCGGGAGATTCAGGATGGTAAACTGATTGTGTATACCTCTGCGGATTCGGTTATGCAGATCTGCGGAAATGAGGAGACCATGGGGCTGGAAACCCTGTATCATTATTGCGAGATTGCAAGAGAGCTGACCCTGCGTGATGAGTGGCGTGTGGGGCGCGTTATCGCAAGGCCTTATACCGGAAAAAAACGGGGAGAGTTCGTGAGGACCAGCAATCGGCACGACTATGCCTTAAAACCTACCGGGGCAACGGCCTTGAATACGCTTAAGAATGCAGGATATGATGTGATTTCCGTAGGGAAAATCAACGATATTTTTGCGGGAGAAGGGATAACGGAAAGCAACCGTTCCAAGAGCAGTGTCCATGGAATGGAGCAGACGATTGAGATTGCGGGGCGCGATTTTACAGGACTCTGTTTTACCAATCTGGTGGATTTTGATGCCCAGTGGGGACACCGGAGAAATCCAATCGGATATGGGGAAGAGATTGAGCGTTTTGATGAAAAATTGGGCCAACTTCTGCCTCTTCTTAAGGAAAAGGATCTGTTGATGATTACGGCAGACCATGGTAACGATCCTACTTATAAGGGAACGGATCATACAAGAGAACAGGTGCCCCTTTTAATTTATTCCCCGTCGGATCAGGGGGAGGGAAAGCTTGGGACAAAGGATACGTTTGCGGTTATCGGAGCGACCATTGCAGACAATTTCGGAGTTGAAATGCCGGAGGGAACCATCGGCACCTCAATTCTTGATGAGATACACTAAGGAGGAAAGATATGAACCGATTTATTGCCCATAATATGCCAAAGATTGAGCTTCATTGTCATCTGGACGGTTCTCTTAGCCCAAAGCTTGTCCAAAGGCTTTTGAAGGAGCAGGGAGAAGACCGGACATTGGAAGAGCTGGAAGGAAAGCTTACGGCGCCCATGGATTGTAAAAGTCTTGCCGAATATCTGGAAAGGTTTGACCTGCCGCTTCGTTGTCTGCAGACAAAAGAGGGACTTTATGCCGCGGCAGAAGAACTGGCATTAGCCGCAGCGAAGGAACAGGTTAAGTATATCGAGGTGCGTTTTGCGCCGTCTTTTTCCACGCAGCAGGGACTGTCCGTGCGGGAGATTCTTGAGAGTGTGCGGGATGGCTTAAAGAGCGCGGAGCAAAAGGCGGATATCCGGACGGGGATTCTGGTGTGCACCATGCGCAATCTGGACAGGGAGACCAATCTGTCCATGTTAAAGGAAGCACGGGAATTTCTGGGAGACTCCGTTGTGGGCTGTGATCTGGCAGGAGACGAAAAGGCATATCCCACAGCAGATTTTGCGGAACTGTTTACAGCGGCAAAGGAATACGGGATGCCTTTTACCATTCATTCGGGAGAGTGTGGAAGTGCACAGAATGTAAGAGATGCCGTTGAGCTTGGAGCAGGCCGGATTGGACACGGAATTGCCATGAAAGGCAATAGCGAATTGATGGAACTCTGCGCAAAAAAGAAGATTGGTGTGGAGTTGTGCCCGACCAGTAATCTGCAGACGAAGGCGGTCACGGATATGGCAGAGTATCCGTTTTTGGAATTTTACGAGGCGGGAATTCCTCTTTCCGTCAATACGGACAACCGCACGGTGAGTGATACAACCTGTACGGATGAATACATGAGACTGGTGGAGGCAGGCGTTTTTAAAGAGGCGATGTGTGAAAAAATCTATATGGCTTCTTTGCATTCCGCCTTTTGCGGGGATGATGTAAAGCAGTTACTTTGGAAAAAGTGGATGTCCATGTTTGACATCTGAGAGAAATTACTATATTTTATAAAATAGCTAGAATTATTCACAGGAACCAAGTGAAATCGGTAATTCGGGCGTCAAGCTTGCTTGTAAGCCGAATTTATGATTTCGCTTGGTGGGTGAATAGAATTCACCCACCACATAGCCTCAGACAGAAGCTGCAAAGCAGCGACAGGTGCGCATTGCGCAACTGGTCTGTGGCTTAGCTGTGAATAATTCGAGAATAGTTACAACAGAATCAGATTATTTAGAAGATAATCAAAAATGTTAGTTGGAAAGAGGAAGCATATGTCAATAGATCAGAGCAAAATTCGTAATTTTTGTATCATTGCCCATATAGATCATGGTAAATCTACACTTGCGGACCGTATTATCGAAAAAACCGGAACTCTCACAAGCCGGGAAATGCAGGCACAGGTGCTGGATAATATGGATCTGGAGAGAGAGCGTGGAATTACGATTAAATCCCAGGCGGTACGAATTATCTATACGGCAAAAGATGGGGAGGAGTATATTTTTAATCTGATTGATACCCCGGGCCATGTCGATTTTAATTATGAGGTCTCCAGAAGTCTTGCAGCCTGCGATGGAGCCATCCTTGTGGTGGATGCGGCACAGGGAGTGGAGGCGCAGACGCTTGCCAATGTTTATCTGGCACTGGATCATGATCTGGATGTGCTTCCGGTTATCAACAAGATTGATCTGCCAAGTGCAAGACCGGATGAAGTGGCGCAGGAGATTGAAGATGTCATAGGAATTGAAGCGATGGATGCTCCGCGCATATCGGCGAAGACAGGACTCAATATCGAGGATGTCTTAGAGCAGATTGTGGAGAGAATTCCGGCTCCGGCAGGGGATCCGAAGGCACCTCTTAAGGCGCTTATTTTTGATGCCCTGTATGATTCCTATAAGGGCGTGATTGTATTCTGTCGAATCCGTGAGGGCACGGTAAAGGTGGGAAGCAGAATTAAAATGATGGCAACCGGTGCGGAGGATATCGTAACCGAGGTGGGCTATTTCGGAGCAGGACAGTTTATTCCATGTGATGAACTTTCCGCAGGAATGGTCGGTTACATTGCGGCAAGCATCAAGAACGTGAGGGATACCCGTGTGGGAGATACCGTAACCGAGGTGGATCGTCCGTGTGCGGAGCCGCTGCCGGGATATAAGAAGGTAAATCCGATGGTATACTGCGGACTGTATCCGGCAGACTCCGCAAAATATCCGGATCTCCGGGATGCGCTGGAGAAGCTGCAGATTAACGATGCATCCCTGCAGTATGAGCCGGAGACGTCCCTTGCGCTTGGCTTTGGCTTCCGTTGCGGTTTCCTTGGACTTTTGCATCTGGAAATTATTCAGGAGAGACTGGAGCGGGAGTTTAATCTGGATCTGGTTACGACGGCACCGGGCGTTATTTATAAAGTGCACAAGACGAATGGAGAAGTCTTTGATCTGACCAATCCGTCCAATCTTCCGGATCCGTCGGAGATTGATTATATGGAAGAGCCGTTTGTCTCAGCAGAGATTATGGTGACAAGCGAGTATGTCGGCGCAATTATGAAGCTCTGTCAGGAGCGCAGAGGCGTCTATATCAGCATGGATTATATAGAGGAAACCAGAGCCCTGATTAAGTATGATATGCCGCTCAACGAGATTATTTATGACTTTTTTGATGCGCTGAAATCCCGCTCGAGAGGATACGCTTCGTTTGATTATGAGATGAAGGGATATGTGCGTTCCGATCTTGTGAAGCTGGATATTCTGATTAATAAAGAGATGGTGGATGCGCTTTCCTTTATTGTTTTCAAGGACAGTGCTTATGACAGGGGCAGAAGAATGTGCGAGCGCCTCAAAGAAGAGATTCCGAGACATCTTTTTGAAATTCCGATTCAGGCGGCAGTGAACGGAAAGGTCATTGCCAGAGAGACGGTCAAGGCAATGCGAAAGGATGTGCTTGCCAAGTGTTATGGCGGCGATATCTCACGCAAGAAGAAACTTCTGGAGAAGCAGAAGGAAGGAAAGAAGCGTATGCGTCAGATTGGAACCGTAGAGGTGCCGCAGGAAGCTTTTATGAGTGTGTTAAAGCTTGATGAAGATTAAAAGGACAGGCAATGGGAACTAAGAACTTGGAATTATATATTCACACGCCTTTTTGTGTAAAAAAATGTGATTACTGTGATTTTCTTTCTTTTCCGGCAGACGGTAAGACACAGGTGCAGTATATTCATGCACTTTTGCAGGAGATTTCCTACTGGGGCGAAAGCATGAGGGAATATACGGTGCCAACCATATATATCGGAGGAGGCACGCCGAGCTGGCTGGAGGCAGAGCTGCTTACGGCAGTTGTGGAGCAGGTATTTAAGAGCTTCCATGTGGCAGAGGATGCAGAGGTGAGCATCGAGTGCAATCCGGGGACTGTTACGACGAAAAAGCTGGAAGCTTACAGGGCGTCAGGAATCAACCGCCTGTCTGTAGGGCTGCAGTCCGCGGATAATGAAGAACTGAAGCTTTTGGGCAGAATTCATACGTATGAGCAGTTTTTAAAGACCTATGAGCTTGCGCGAAATGCCGGTTTTACGAATGTCAACGTGGATATTATGAGCGGGCTTCCGTATCAGACACTGGAAAAATATATGCGGACGCTTCAACAGGTAATCCGGCTGAAACCGGAGCATATTTCGGCGTATTCTCTGATTATTGAAAAAGACACGCCTTTTTACAGTCGTTATAAGTTTGACTCCGTTGCGCAGCAGGCGGGAATCAAGACGGAAATTCTTCCGGATGAGGATGAAAATTACCGTATGTTCAAAGCGACGCAGGACATACTAAGTCAGGCAGGGTATGAACAGTACGAGATTTCCAATTTTGCAAGACCGGGATTTGCCTGCAGGCACAATATCGGTTACTGGACAAGGGAAAGCTATCTTGGACTTGGACTTGGATCGGCATCTTTGATAGACAATGTCCGTTATGCCAATACCAGAGATTTGTATACCTATATCAAAAACTGCGATAGGATCCAGGGCGTTTCTGCAGATGCGCTGTTACCGGAGGAGCAGGAGGAGAGTAAGAATCTGTGGCTTGGCAATAATCTGATGGAGTCTGCGGAGATAATCGGCCGAAAGGAACAGATGGAGGAATTTATGTTTCTCGGACTCCGCATGAATGAGGGCGTGGCACGGCGGGATTTTGAGGATGCTTTCGGACTGCCGATTGAAGCCGTCTATTCAGAGCAGATAAACGAATTAAGGCAGCAGGAACTTTTAAATATGGCAGAGGGGCGTCTTGCCCTGACGGACCGGGGGATGGATCTTGCCAACTATGTGATGGCGAAGTTTATATTATAGTTGCAAATATTAAATAAAAATAAAATAGCACCAAGGTGTTGACAAGAAAACCCTGTGGTGCTATTTTAATAGCAGAACGATATTAGCACTCCAGGTAAATGAGTGCTAACAAGAAAAGCAGGAGAGTGGAGAATGGATAAGGAGAACATCGGATTAGATGAGAGAAAAGTGAAAATCCTAGATGCGGTCATCCGGAATTATCTGGAGACGGGAGAACCGGTCGGTTCCCGTACAATTTCCAAATATACGGACTTAAATCTCAGTTCTGCCACTATCCGGAATGAGATGGCGGATCTGGAGGAACTTGGTTATATTGTGCAGCCGCACACATCAGCCGGCCGTATTCCGTCAGACAAAGGATATCGTTTTTATGTGGACCATCTGATGAAGGAAAAGGATCGCGAAGTCAGCGAAATGAAAGATTTCGTCATCCAGAAGACGGAGAAGATGGAAAAGGTATTGAAGCAGGTGGCAAAGATGCTTGCCAACAATACCAATTATGCAACGCTGGTATCGGCACCGGCATACAGCTCCAACAAGATTAAGTTCATTCAGTTGTCCAATGTGGATGACAAGCATATTCTTGCGGTTATCGTATTGAGCAGCAATATTGTGAAAAATCAGATGCTTGAGGTGGAGGAGCAGTTGGACAATGAGACACTGCTAAAGCTGAATATTCTGTTGAATACAGCCTTGAACGGCTTGTCTCTTCAGGAGATTAATCTTGGCACCATCACAAAGCTGAAGGAACAGGCAGGAATTCACAGTACCATCGTGAGTGATGTGTTGGACGCACTGGCGCAGACGTTGAGTGAGAATGAGGATCTGCAGATTTATACCAGTGGAGCGACCAACATTCTGAAATATCCGGAGCTTGCAGATGCAGAAAGCGCGACAAACCTGCTTTCCACATTTGAGGAGAAAGATGAGCTGGTCAGTCTGGTGAAGGAATCGCTTTCGGAAGATAAGGAAGGCGAAAATGGAATTCAGGTATATATCGGAAATGAGACACCGGTTCAGACCATGAAAGACTGCAGCGTTGTTACGGCAACCTACGATCTTGGCGATGGAGTAAAAGGAACCATCGGTATTGTAGGACCGAAACGAATGGATTATGAAAACGTGGTTGATAATCTGAAAAATTTGAAGTCCCAACTGGATGGAATATTTGAAAAACCAAAGGGTGATTCTTAGAAAGGTGGTAAACATGGCACAGACAGAGGAAAAGAAAGTCATGGAGGAAGAATTGGAGAAGGAAGAGACCAAAGAGGCGGCTGAAACGGCAGAGACCGGCGAGGAAACAGAGGAGACGGCTTCTCAGACACAGGAAGCGAAAGAAGAGAAAGCCGGAGAGAAGAAAGAAGCGGAAGAAAAGCCGGATAAAAAAGAAGGTGTCTTTGGCAAGAAGAAAAAGAAAGATAAGAAAGATGAACAGATAGAAGAGCTGAATGACCGTCTGAAGCGTCAGATGGCAGAGTTCGACAATTTCCGCAAGCGTACCGAGAAGGAAAAGGCACAGATGTTTGACATGGGTGCAAGAACCATTATTGAGAAAGTACTTCCGGTTGTGGACAATTTTGAGCGAGGGCTTGCAGCCGTTCCGGAAGAACAGAAAGCAGATGCTTTTGTGGACGGAATGGATAAAGTATATAAGCAGCTTATGACGGAGCTTGATTCAATCGGGGTAAAACCGATTGAGGCAGTGGGCGAGGAATTTAATCCGGATCTTCACAATGCGGTCATGCAGGTGGAAAGCGAAGAGTATGAAGCCGGAGTGGTTGCACAGGAGCTTCAGAAGGGTTATATGTACAAGGATACCGTGGTCCGTCACAGTATGGTTGCTGTAGTAAGCGAGTAAGGTTAACAATTTCATTTATAATATTTAGGAGGAAAAGAAAATGGGCAAGATTATTGGTATTGATTTAGGAACAACAAACAGTTGTGTAGCTGTTATGGAAGGTGGAAAGCCTACCGTTATCGCCAATCAGGAGGGAGCAAGAACAACACCGTCCATCGTGGCATTTACAAAGACAGGAGAGCGTCTGATCGGTGAGCCGGCAAAGCGTCAGGCAGTTACCAACGCAGAGAAGACCATCTCTTCCATCAAGAGACATATGGGTACGGATTACAAGGTGGCAATTGATGATAAGCAGTTCAGCCCACAGCAGATTTCAGCTATGGTACTGCAGAAGTTAAAGGCAGATGCGGAAGGATACCTTGGAGAAAAAGTTTCAGAGGCAGTTATCACGGTTCCGGCATATTTTAATGATGCACAGCGTCAGGCAACCAAGGATGCAGGTAAGATTGCAGGACTGGATGTAAAGCGTATTATCAACGAGCCGACAGCAGCAGCTCTTGCATACGGTCTTGATAATGAGAAAGAGCAGAAGATCATGGTATATGACCTTGGTGGTGGTACTTTTGATGTATCCATCATTGAGATTGGTGACGGAGTTATCGAAGTATTATCTACCAATGGTGATACACACCTTGGCGGTGACGATTTCGATAACAAGATTACCCAGTGGATGATTGACGAGTTCAAGAAGGCTGAAGGTGTAGACCTGTCTACCGACAAGATGGCACTTCAGAGATTGAAGGAAGCAGCAGAGAAGGCTAAGAAGGAGCTTTCTTCCGCAACCACAACCAATATCAACCTTCCGTTCATCACAGCAACCGCTGAGGGACCGAAGCACTTTGACATGAACTTGACTAGAGCTAAGTTTGATGAGCTGACACATGATTTGGTTGAGAGAACAGCAATTCCGGTTCAGAACGCCATGAAGGATGCCGGACTTACCAATGCGGACTTAGGACAGGTATTATTGGTTGGTGGTTCCACACGTATCCCGGCTGTACAGGATAAGGTAAGACAGATGACAGGCAAGGAGCCGAGTAAGTCATTGAACCCGGATGAGTGTGTAGCAATCGGTGCTTCCATTCAGGGTGGTAAGCTTGCAGGAGATGCCGGTGCAGGTGAGATTCTCCTTCTGGATGTTACTCCGCTGTCTCTGTCTATCGAGACCATGGGTGGTGTTGCAACAAGATTGATTGAGAGAAATACAACAATCCCTACCAAGAAGAGTCAGATTTTCTCTACCGCAGCAGATAATCAGACTGCCGTTGACATCAACGTAGTACAGGGTGAGCGTCAGTTCGCGAAGGACAACAAGTCCTTAGGACAGTTCCGTCTGGATGGTATCCCGCCAGCACGTCGTGGTGTTCCGCAGATCGAGGTTACTTTCGATATCGATGCAAACGGTATTGTAAATGTATCCGCAAAGGATCTTGGAACCGGCAAGGAGCAGCATATTACCATCACAGCAGGCTCCAATATGTCTGATGAGGAAATCGATAAGGCTGTTAAGGAAGCTGCTGAGTTCGAAGCACAGGATAAGAAGAGAAAAGAAGCAATCGATACCAGAAATGAGGCAGATTCATTCGTATTCCAGACACAGCAGGCATTGGATCAGGTCGGAGAGCAGATTGACCCGGCAGATAAGACTGCAGTTGAGAATGATATCAATGCTGTAAAGGCAATTCTGGATGCACATCCGGAAGCTGAGCAGATGACAGATGCTGATATTTCCGAACTCAAGGCAGCACAGGAAAAATTAACAGAGAGTGCACAGAAAGTATTTGCCAAGATGTATGAGCAGACTCAGGGCGCAGCAGGTGCCCAGGGTGCAGGTCCGGATATGGGCAACATGGGCTCAGCAGCAGACGCATCCACAGCACAGGGTGCTGATGATGATGTCATCGATGCAGATTTCAAAGAGGTGTAATTTGACAATTTAACCTGAATTATTCACATAAGCTGCAAAGCAGCGGCAGTTGCGCATTGCGGAACTGGTCTGTGGCTTGTGGCAGCTGTGAATCATTCGGGTTTAGCAACACACAAAACGCCCGAACATGGCAAAGCTTAGAACCGGCAGGTGAGGCTTTGCAGATGCTTCGGGCTAACTGTGTGATATAAGGATATGAGATTATGGCAGAGAAAAGAGATTATTACGAAGTCTTGGGCGTATCTAAGACGGCAACAGATGCAGAGATAAAAAAAGCTTTTCGAACAACCGCCAAGAAATATCATCCGGATATGCATCCGGGGGATAAGGAGTGTGAGGAAAAGTTCAAAGAGGCACAGGAAGCTTATGCGGTGCTCAGTGATCCGGAGAAGAGGAGACAGTATGACCAGTTCGGACATGCTGCCTTTGACGGAAGCGCAGGGGGCGGCGGATTTGATTTCTCCGGCATGGATATGGGCGATATCTTCGGCGATATCTTTGGCGATTTCTTTGGAGGCGGCTCCAGAAGAAGCAACAGCAACGGACCGGCGCAGGGAGCAAGCGTGCGCCTTTCTCTCAGAATTACGTTTGAGGAAGCGGTGTTTGGCTGCACAAAGGAACTGGAGTTTCCGTATAAAGAGGAATGCGGTGTCTGTCATGGAACAGGTGCGAAAGCCGGAACTTCACCTGAGACCTGTACAAAGTGCGGCGGTAAAGGAAAAGTGGTATATTCACAGCAGTCCCTGTTTGGCATGATGCAGAATGTACAGACCTGTCCGGACTGTGGCGGAACCGGAAAGGTTGTCCGCGAGAAGTGCCCGGACTGTCACGGAAGCGGATATATTTCTAAGAAAATCCGTAAGACCGTGGATATTCCGGCAGGAATTGACAGCGGTCAGTCCGTTCGTGTGAAGGGTTACGGTGAGCCGGGACGAAACGGCGGACCGAGAGGAGACTTGCTGGTTGAGGTAACCGTATCGAGAAATCCGATGTTCGAGAGACAGGATATGAACATATTCTCCAATGCGTCCATTACCTATGGAATTGCAGCACTCGGAGGAGATATCCGTATTAAGACCGTGGATGGGGATATTATCTATACCGTTGCACCGGGAACACAGACCGGTACCCGTATCCGCCTGAAAGGAAAGGGAGTTCCGTCCCTTCGGAATAAAGCAGTGCGCGGAGACCATTATGTGACACTGACTGTGCAGACACCGACCGGACTCAGCAAGGAGGCGAAGGAAGCTCTCCGCAAATTCGATGAGCTGACGGGAGGCTCGCTGACAAAAGAGGGCGGCGCTCAGGCTTCAAAGGAAAAGAAAAAGGGATTTATGGACAAAATAAAAGAATCCTTTGATTAACATTAGTACAAATCGCCTATGGATTTCTTGCACAAAATATTGTATGATACATTTGCAGTTTTTAGTTTTGATGCCTATATGTAGGCAGAAGGAGTGTTTTGTGCAATACGGAGGCAGTGTGTGCTATGACACTTGAAGAGGAACGCAAAGAATTGGAGGAGCAGCGGCGGGCTCTGGAACAGGAACGTCGCAGTTTTTCACGGCGGGTAGAGATTGAAGACAGACGGCTGGAGCAGCAACAGAAGCTTTTTGATATGAAGTTTAAGATCCTGGAGGAGGAGCTTGCAAAGCTGGCAACAGAGAAAGAACAGGTCCGGAAGCAGAAGGAGTTTTACCATAAGGTAAGCGATTTTACGGCTCATAGCTCCGGGACGCATAATGCTGCGTCAAACAATGTGGTAAAAGGAGATATGTTTTTCTCGGGAGTGGGCAGCAAGCAGTCGATTAAAAAGCGTTACAGGGATTTGATCAAGATTTATCATCCGGATAATCTGGACGGAGACCAGCATACGATTCAGGAGATTAACGACGAGTACAGTAAGCTTTGTGCAATCTATAAGATTTGATGAGGTTCAAAAAAGGATTGAGATAGTTCGTATCCCGTGGTATAATAACAGGAAGAGGATATAGAGTCCGGAAGTTGTATAAGAGGTGGGAGCTATGGATAAGAGAGATCTTGTTGAGGGGCTGCAGAAAGCGTTCAATTATGACGATCGTACCAGAAATACGGCGGATATAAGTGATGTAGAGTATAAGGAAAATACGAACTCTCTGTACGTCAAGAAGCAGAGTACCTATAGTGCTGATACCGCAGAGGTGAGCCTTAAGGCGATGACGGAGGAAGAAGTATTTGCGCGCCTGTTAAAAGAGAGACGTTGAATAATGACAAAGCGGAAGCTCAGGTGAACCAGCCTGAGCTTTTTTCGTTGGATTTTCTGTGGAAAAGGAGAGGAGAACATTATGAAATGGAAAAAGTATACGATTGAGACGACAACCGCGGCAGAAGATTTCATGAGTTCCATACTGATGGAGCTGGGAATCGAGGGAATTGAGATAGAGGACAATGTTCCGTTATCCAAAGAGGATCAGGCAGATATGTTTATTGATTTTTTGCCGGAGCTGCCGCCGGATGAGGGGAAGAGCCGGGTAAGCTTTTATGTGGAAGAGGACGGAAGCGACCGGACGGAACTTTTAAAGAAGGTAAAAGTAGGACTGGAAGATCTGCGCGGTATGGTGGATGTGGGAAGCGGTGTCATCACATCTTCCGAGACTGAGGATCTTGACTGGATCAATAACTGGAAGAAGTATTTCTCATCCTTTACGATAGAGGATATTCTGATTAAGCCGACCTGGGAAGAGTTGAAGGAAGAGGACAGGGATAAGTTCATGATTGAGATTGATCCGGGAATTTCCTTTGGAACGGGAAAGCATGAGACCACCCAGCTTTGTATCCGTCAGCTTTTGAAATACATCCGCGGAAATGAAGAGTATACGCCGAAGAATCCGCATCCGAAGGTGCTGGACGTTGGATGCGGAAGCGGAATTCTCTCCATTGTGGCCTTGAAACTTGGCGCATCTGCTGTGGTGGGAACGGATCTGGATGCGGATTGTATGACTTCCACAAGGGAGAATATGGAAGTAAACCATCTGGATACTTCTCTTGGAACCTTTTATGTGGGAAATCTGATTGATGACGAAGAGCTTCAGAAGAAAGTGGGAATGGAGGAGTATGACATCGTTGTGGCCAATATTCTTGCGGATGTCATTATTCCGATGGCTCCTGTGATTCCAAGGCATCTGAAAAAGGGCGGATATTTTATCACATCCGGAATTATTGATTTTAAAGAAAACGAAGTAAAGCAGGCAATTACCGAGGCCGGACTGAAAGTTGTCGAAATCAACAGACAGGGCGAATGGATCAATATTACCGCGGTAAAGCCGGATACAGAGGACTGATATGCATCAATTTTTTGTGGATAAAGAAAATGTCGGAAAAGACCGGATTACGATAGAGGGTGCGGATGTGAACCACATCGGCAACGTGCTTCGCATGAAGCCGGGAGAGCGGGTGCGAATCAGTGATTCCGAAGAACAATCCTATTTTTGCCATATTGAATCGATTACCGGGGATGCGGTGGTGGCAGTCATTGATGCACGTGATGAGCTGGGAACGGAATTTGCCCACAAAGTGTATCTGTTTCAGGGCCTTCCAAAGAGTGATAAGATGGAACTTATCATACAGAAAGCCGTGGAACTTGGCGTGTATGAGATTATTCCCGTTGCCATGAAAAACTGTGTGGTGAAGCTGGATGCAAAGAAGGCAGAAAACAAGACAAAGCGTTGGCAGGCGATTGCGGAGAGTGCCGCAAAGCAGTCGAAGCGCACGGTGATTCCACGGGTGCATATGCCGGTAAGCTGGGATGAGGCAGTTCTTATGGCACAGAAATTGTCGGTTACGCTGGTTCCCTATGAAAATGAGCGGGGACTGCAGGCAACCAGGGAAGTGATGCAGGCAATCCCGGAGAATGCCACCATCGGTGTGATGATTGGACCGGAGGGGGGATTTGCTACGGAGGAGATTGCGCAGGTCAGCGGAAACATGCATCGTATTTCGCTGGGAAGGAGAATTCTTCGCACGGAAACGGCTGGACTTGCGACACTTTCTATGTTAATCTATACTCTTGATGAGTAGTAATTGAAACGGAACAGAAAGCAGGAAAACAATGGAAGCATATTTGGATAATTCTGCGACAACCAGATGCGACGCGGAAGCGGCAGAGCTTATGATGAAGCTTCTGACAGAGGATTACGGAAATCCTTCATCTTTGCATCACAAGGGAGTCAGTGCAGAAAATTATATGAATGATGCAAGGAAAAAGATTGCAAAGACACTTAAAGTATCGGAAAAGGAAATCTGTTTTACCTCAGGTGGAACAGAGTCCAACAATCTGGCAATTATCGGTGCGGCAGAGGCGAATAAGCGAAGCGGACGGCATGTAATTACAACCGCCATTGAGCATCCGTCTGTGTCCAATCCTATGGAATATCTTAAGGAACAGGGATATGAAGTTACTTATCTGCCGGTGGATGCCTATGGAGTGATTTCCCCGGAGGATTTGAAAAACGCAATGCGTGAGGACACCATACTGGTGTCTTTGATGCAGGTCAACAACGAGATCGGTGCGGTAGAGCCGATTGAAGAGGCGGGAGAGATTATTAAAGCACAGAATCCCAAGACGTTGTTTCATGTGGATGCAATCCAGTCTTACGGAAAGTTTAAGATTTACCCGGCAAAGATGAAAATTGATCTGCTTTCTGTCAGCGGACATAAGATCCACGGGCCAAAAGGCAGCGGCTTTTTATATATCAAGGATAAGACAAAGATTCATCCGATTTTAAAGGGAGGTGGACAGCAGAGGGGCATGCGCTCCGGCACGGAAAATGTACCGGCCATTGCGGGACTTGGTGTTGCCGCGGATAAGATTTATCGGAATCTGGATGAGAAGATAGAAGCCATGTATCAGCTCAGAGAATATTTTATCGGGGAAGTGACAAAGATATCCGGAGTGAGTGTGAATGGGCATACGGATCGAAAAAATGCACCGCATATTGTAAGCGTCAGCGTGGAAGGCGTAAGGGCGGAGGTGCTTTTGCATGCGCTGGAGGATAAGGGTATTTATGTATCGGCAGGAAGTGCCTGCTCATCCAATAAGCCGGCGGTCAGCAGGACGTTAAAAAGTATTGGTTTAAAACAGGAGCTTCTGGATTCAACCGTGCGTTTCAGTTTCAGTGTGGAGACAACAAAAGAGGAAATTGATTATGCGCTCAGTGAGATGGCGGCATTGATTCCGATGCTTCAAAAATATACAAGACATTAAGGAGAACAGTATGTATAAGTCTTTTTTGATTAAATATGCAGAGATTGCAATCAAAGGAAAGAACCGGTACCTTTTTGAGGATGCACTGGTACACAATATTGAGTATCAGCTTAAAAACGTAGAAGGAGACTTTCATGTCCGCAAGGAGAACGGACGTATCTATGTGGACGCAGAGGGAGAGTATGACTTTGACGAGACTGTGGAAGCATTGCAGAGAGTGTTCGGAATTGTCGGAATCTGCCCGGTTGTGCTTCTGGAGGATGAGGGCTTTGACAAGCTTGCAGAGGAAGTGGTTTCCTATGTGGACCGGGTATATCCGGACAAGAATTTTACGTTTAAAGTGGATGCCAGACGTGCCCGCAAGAATTATCCGATGACTTCCATGGAGATTAATGCGGCAGTCGGAGAAAAAATTCTGGAAGCATATCCACAGACAAAAGTGGATGTGCACAAGCCGCAGGTGATGATTCATATCGAGATTCGTCCTCTGATCAACATTTATTCGACGGAGATACCGGGACCGGGAGGAATGCCGCTTGGCACGGCAGGGCGTGCGATGCTTCTGTTGTCCGGCGGAATTGACAGTCCGGTGGCAGGTTATATGATATCCAAGCGTGGAGTGACTCTCGAAGCAACTTATTTTCATGCACCGCCTTATACCAGTGAGCGTGCAAAGCAGAAAGTCATCGACCTTGCCAAAAAGGTTGCGCGCTATTCCGGCCCGATTAAGCTTCGAGTGGTGAATTTTACGGATATTCAGTTGTATATTCACGAGAAATGTCCGCATGATGAACTGACCATTATCATGCGCCGGTATATGATGAAAATTGCCGAGCATTTTGCGGAAGAAGGAAAGTGCCTTGGACTGATTACGGGTGAGAGTATCGGACAGGTGGCAAGCCAGACCATGCAGTCGCTGGCCGTGACCAACGAAGTATGCCATATGCCGGTATATCGTCCGCTGATTGCAATGGACAAGCAGGATATCGTGAGCATTGCGGAAAAAATCGATACTTATGAGACATCCATTCTGCCGTATGAAGATTGCTGTACGATTTTTGTGGCAAAGCATCCGGTGACAAAGCCGAGTCTGAAGCATATTCAAATCTCGGAGAGACATTTGGATGAGAAGATAGACGAGCTGATGAAGACGGCAATTGAAACCACAGAAACGATTCTGGTGGATGCGGAATGAAATGTTTTTGTTTGACAGGAAATTCAACGAAGTTTCCTGTCAAATAAAAAAAGAGCCGCTTGCGACTCTTTTGCCCCACTAAGGGGAGTAGATTATTCAATTATGTATGGCTTAAGAGCTTCCATGACGTCATCCAGGTCTGTTTCTGAGTGGATAGCCAGGTCAATCGGCTTTGATAAATCCAGACTGAAGATACCCATGATGGATTTTGCATCAATGACATATCTTCCGGAAATCAAATCAAAATCATAATCAAACTGGGAGATTGCATTGACGAATGATTTTACCTTTCCAATGGAATTTAAAGAAATCTGAACTGTTTTCATAGATATAAAACCTCCTTGATTACTAACAATTTCTACCATTGATAGTAAAGGTTTTTGAAGGAAAAGTCAATCGGATTAGAGGAGAAAAAATGAAAAAAGCAGCATTACACAATCTGGGCTGTAAAGTAAATGCATATGAGACGGAAGCAATGCAGCAGCTTTTGGAGGAAGCGGGATATGAAATTGTCCCATTTTCCGAAAAGGCGGATGTCTATGTCATCAATACCTGTTCGGTTACCAACATGGCAGACAGAAAATCAAGGCAGATGCTGCATCGCGCCAGAAAGATGAATCCTCAGGCGGTAATTGTTGCGGCCGGCTGTTATGTGCAGACAAAGGAAGAAGAGGCGAGAGAAGATTCCGCGGTGGATATTCTGATTGGAAATAATCAGAAGGCAGAGCTTGTGGGAAAACTGGAGGAATTTTTCGAGAAGAAAAATGAAAAAGTGGATGCTGTTGTGGACATTAACAAAGAGAAGCAGGATTTTGAGGAGCTGGATCTGAAACAGACCGCAGAGCATACAAGAGCATTTATTAAGGTGCAGGATGGCTGCAATCAGTTTTGCAGTTACTGTATCATTCCTTATGCAAGAGGACGCGTCCGCAGCCGTAGTCCGGAACATGTTCTGGAGGAAATCAGCCGCCTGGCGGCAAACGGATATCAGGAGGTGGTTCTGACCGGAATTCACCTGAGTTCCTATGGGACGGATTGCGAAGATACGCTTTTGCATCTGATCCGTGAAGTTCATAAGATTGATGGGATAAAACGTATCCGGCTGGGCTCTCTGGAGCCGCGGATTGTAACGGAGGAGTTTGCAGAGGCTCTGTCCGAAATGGAGAAAATCTGTCCGCATTTTCATTTGTCTTTGCAGAGCGGGTGCGATGCGACCTTACAGAGAATGAACCGGAAATATACCACGCGCGAATATGAGGAGTCCTGCAATCTTCTGCGGAAATATTTTACGCATCCTGCCATTACAACGGATGTTATTGTGGGATTTCCGGGAGAGACCGAGGAAGAATTTGCTGTTACGAAAGAATTCTTAGAGCGCATTCATTTTTATGAGATGCACATTTTTAAATATTCCAAACGGCAGGGAACCAGAGCTGCCGTGATGGAGAATCAGGTGCCGGAGGAGATTAAGACAAAGCGGAGCGCAGAACTTCTTGCACTGGCAGAAAAGATGTCTGAAGAATTCCGCGCGTATTATGCAGGATGGCAGGAAGAGGTTCTGTTTGAGGAGGAAGAGGAAATCCTTGGAAATAAAATGTACGTGGGTTACACGAAGGAATATGTCAAAGTTGCGGCGGAAAGTCCGGTTCCGCTTGATAATATCATGAAAAAAGGAACCGTTGCCGGAGTGCTTTCCAAAGGGATTTATCGGATGGAACTATAATTCTATGCAAGAGTGCTTGTTTTTTTTCCGGATTTCGTTTACAATGAATTAAATGAAGACTTGTTAATGAAGCAAGGACGAGGACGGCGAACATGGAGAACATTAATAATACACAATATTTTACAGTACAAAAGGAACCGGAGTTACAGGTCAGGGATGTTCTTGAGATTGTATACCGCGCATTGAGCGAGAAGGGCTACAACCCGGTCAATCAGATGGTCGGATATATTATGTCCGGAGATCCTACCTATATTACCAGCCATAATAATGCGAGAAGTCTGATTATGAAGGTCGAGAGGGACGAGCTGGTGGAAGAGGTTTTAAGGGCGTATATTAAGAATAATTCCTGGGAATAATCCGGTACGGTGAGTTATGCGGATTTTAGGATTGGATTATGGTTCAAAGACAGTAGGTGTGGCAGTAAGTGATGAGCTTCTGATTACGGCACAGGGCGTAGAGATTATAAGAAGAAAAGCACAGTCCAAGCTGCGGCAGACACTGGCAAGAATCGAAGAACTGGTAGGCAGGTACAATGTGGAAAAAATTGTACTTGGCTACCCTAAAAACATGAATAATACAGAAGGTGAGCGCTGTGAGAAGACACGGGAATTTAAGGAACTGCTGGAAAAGAGATGCGGTTGTCCCGTTATCCTGTGGGATGAGCGTCTGACCACGGTGGCAGCAGACCGCTCGATGATGGAGAGCGGAATACGAAGAGAGAACCGCAAGGAATATGTGGATGAGATTGCGGCGATTTTTATTCTGCAGGGATATTTGGATTATCTTGCAAATCATCCGGAAGAAAAGTAATGAGAGGAATCAAGTAAGGATGGAAAAGATACAGTTTGTGGATCCGGACTCGGGAGAGGTTGTGGATTTTGCAGTTGAGGAAGAAACCCAACTGAACGGAATTAAGTATTTACTTGTCTCTGACGGTAACGAAACCGGGGACAGTGAAGCATATATTTTAAAAGAGATCAAAACAGAGGATGAGGAAGTACTTTACGAAATGGTGGAGGATGATGTGGAATTTTCCGCGATTGCGAAAGTGTTTGCTGAACTTTCTGATGAAGAGACAGAGCTTTTATATTAGAGTGGAAGTAATTGTTTGGAACAGTTACGAACGGAATAAAATTATTTTGGAGGATATATGAAGAAAGAAGAAAAAAAGAATAGTAAGCTTAAAATCATCCCGTTGGGAGGTTTGGAGCAGATTGGCATGAATATTACTGCCTTCGAGTATGAGGACAGTATTATTGTGGTGGATTGCGGCCTTGCGTTCCCGGAGGATGATATGTACGGAGTAGATCTGGTAATCCCGGATGTGACATATCTGAAAGACAATATTGACAAGGTAAAAGGCTTTTTTATCACGCATGGTCATGAGGATCATATCGGAGCCATTCCGTATGTTCTGCGTGAGGTGAATGTACCGATTTATGCGACCAAGCTGACAAATGCCATTATCGAGCACAAACTGGAAGAGCATGATATGCTCAAAAAGGTAAAGAGAAAAGTGGTAAAATATGGGCAGCATATCAATCTGGGCTGCTTCAGGGTGGAATTTATCCGCACGAACCACAGTATTCAGGATGCGGCAGCGCTGGCAATCTATTCACCGGCCGGCATTATCGTTCACACCGGAGACTTTAAGGTGGATTATACACCGGTATTTGGAGACGCGATTGATTTGCAGCGTTTCGGAGAGATTGGAAAGAAGGGCGTGCTGGCACTTTTGTGTGACAGTACCAATGCAGAGAGACCGGGATTTACGAATTCCGAGAAATCTGTCGGAAAGACGCTGGATAATATTTTTGCGGAGCATAAGAATACCAGAATTATCATTGCAACTTTTGCATCCAATGTGGACCGTGTGCAGCAGATTATCAACTCGGCAGACCGTTATGGGCGCAAGGTGGCAATCGAGGGCCGGAGCATGGTCAATATCATTTCGATTGCATCAGAGCTTGGGTATCTGTCCCTGCCGGACAATATTCTGATTGATGTGGATCAGCTTAAGAATTATCCGGATGAGAAGACAGTAATCATTACCACGGGAAGTCAGGGAGAATCCATGGCAGCCCTGTCCCGCATGGCATCCGGTGTGCACAAGAAAGTGACCATTAAGCCAAATGATACCATTGTATTCAGTTCTCATCCGATTCCGGGAAATGAGAAATCCGTCACGGGTGTGATTAATGATCTGATGCGAAAAGGCGCAGATGTTATTTTTGAGGATGTTCACGTATCCGGACATGCCTGCAAGGAAGATATCAAATTGATTTATTCCCTTGTGAATCCGAAGTATTCCATTCCGGTACACGGAGAGTACAAGCATTTGATTGCACAGGCAAAGATTGCGGAGGAGCTGGGGTATGACAAGGATCACATTAAGATTCTGTCTTCCGGTGATGTTCTGGAAATTAATGAAAACGGTGCAGAGGTGACAAACCATGTCCAGGTAGGAAATATCATGGTGGATGGTCTTGGCGTCGGTGATGTGGGCAATATCGTACTCAGAGACCGTCAGAGACTTGCCGAGGATGGAATTATCGTTGTGGTTATGACACTGGAGAACGGTTCCGGACAGGTGCTTGCAGGACCGGATATTGTATCGCGCGGATTTGTCTATGTGCGGAATTCGGAGAGTCTGATGGACGAAGCAAAGACCGTTTTGGACAACACGATGGAATATTGTATGGACCACAATATTACGGACTGGGGTAAGATAAAAAATGAAGTCAAGGATGCATTGGGAGATTTCGTCTGGAAAGAGACAAAGAGACGCCCGATGATTATGCCGATTATCATGGAAGTATAGGAGCAGCCTATGAATACCAACAAGGCTTTATTTACTTTTATTAAAATCATATTTACCATTCTGGTGATTCTGCTCATCATCTTCGGCACAGTTCGTCTGTGCCGGAGCGGTTATGATTACGGGTACCGCTTTTTTACGGAGACACCGGTGGATGAGGAGCCGGGGCAGGATGTGCTGGTACAGGTGGATGCGGGGATGTCTGCAAAAGAGCTGGGCGAGGCATTGGAAGCCAGAGGCCTGATAAGGGATGCAAAGCTTTTCAGAATGCAGCTTCAGCTTTCCGCATACAGGAAAAGTATTGAGCCGGGGGTGTATACGTTAAATACTTCCATGACTCCGAAAGAGATGATGATTGCGATGTCACCGAAGGAAGAGGAGACACAGACACAGGAAACAGAGGCCGAGGAAGCCGGTACGGAGAAAGAGGAATAGCATAAATGATAGTAGATGAACGACTGGTGACTTACATTAATTCTCTGGATCGTGGGAACACCGAGATATTGGACGACATCGAAAGGGAAGCTCTGGATTCTTATGTTCCGATTATTCGGAAGGAGATGCAGAGCTTTTTGAAACTTTTGCTGGCAATGACAAAGCCGAAGCGGATTCTTGAGGTGGGGACGGCAGTCGGTTTTTCCTCTGTTCTGATGGCGGAATATGCACCGAAGGAGTGCCGGATTGTGACCATAGAGAATTATGAGAAGAGGATTCCCATCGCCCGAGAGAACTTTAAGCGTGCGGGTAAGGAAGAGCAGATTACTCTGCTGGAGGGAGATGCGGCAGAGGTGTTAAAGACTTTGACGGAACCCTTCGATTTGATTTTTATGGATGCGGCAAAGGGACAGTACATTCATTTTATGCCGGACATCATGAGGCTTCTTAAAACGGGTGGAACCCTTGTCTCTGACAATGTACTTCAGGATGGTGACATCATTGAATCACATTATGCCGTGACAAGAAGAAATCGTACCATCTATAAGCGGATGCGGGAATATTTGTATGAGCTGACACACAGGGATGATCTTGTGACCGCGGTGCTTCCGGTGGGAGATGGCATTACGGTGAGTACCAAAACCGGGAAAAGGATACAGGAGTAGAGAGAATATGAGAAAAATCGAGTTACTGGTTCCGGCAAGCAGTCTGGAAGTGTTAAAAATTGCAGTCATCTATGGCGCGGATGCGGTATATATTGGCGGAGAGGTGTTCGGACTCCGTGCAAAGGCAAAGAATTTTTCCATGGAGGAGATGGCAGAGGGAATTCATTTTGCCCATCAGCATGGCGTAAAAGTGTATGTGACAGCGAATATCCTTGCACACAATTATGATCTGGACGGAGTGCGGGAATATTTTAAGGAGCTTAACGAAATGAAACCGGAGCGCCCGGATGCCTTGATTATTTCCGATCCGGGAATCTTTACCATTGCAAAGGAAGTATGTCCTGAGATTGAGCGGCATGTGAGCACGCAGGCAAACAATACAAATTACGGGACTTACCGGTTCTGGTATGAGCAGGGAGCCAAGCGTGTGGTCAGTGCCAGAGAACTGTCTTTGCAGGAGATAAAGGAAATCCGTGCAAGGATTCCGGAGGATATGGAGATAGAGACATTTATTCACGGTGCCATGTGTATCTCCTATTCGGGACGCTGCCTTTTGTCCAATTATTTTACCGGAAGGGATGCCAACAAGGGTGCCTGCACTCATCCGTGCCGCTGGAAATATGCGGTGGTGGAGGAAAAGCGTCCGGGCGAGTATCTGCCGGTATATGAGAATGAGCGTGGAACCTATATATTCAACTCCAAGGATCTGTGTATGATTGAGCATATCCCGGATCTGATTGATGCGGGAATCGACAGTTATAAGATTGAGGGACGCATGAAGACGGCTCTTTATGTTGCGACTGTTGCAAGAACGTACCGGAAGGCAATCAATGATTATCTGGAGGATCCAAAGAAGTATGAAGAGAACATGCCATGGTATCTGGAACAGATAAAGAGTTGCACGTACCGTCAGTTTACCACAGGCTTCTTTTACGGAAAGCCGTCGGAAGAGGCGCAGATATACGATAATAATACCTACGAGAGAGGCTATGTTTATCTTGGTATCGTCGGGGCAAAAAACGAAGCTGGGATGTATCGGATAGAGCAGCGCAACAAATTTTCGGTGGGTGAGACCATTGAGGTTATGAAGCCGGACGGAGAAAATCTGGAAGTGACGGTGAGACGCATGACGGATGAGAAGGGGCAGGAGATGCAGGCATGTCCGCATCCGCAGCAGATTTTTTATGTGGATCTGGGAGCGGAAGTGGAGGAATATGACATCCTCAGGAGAAGGGAAGAAAATTTGGAGGAGTAGTTATAGATTAAATTCGAATTAAAAAATACTTAAGAAATACCCGTGACTCTATGGATTGCGAAAGAGCCGCGGGTATGATACTATATATGGTAGAATTGTAAAAAGGAGGAAGTAAAATGCAGAAATTGAAAAAGCTGGTTGCATTTCTTTGTGCGGCGGCACTTATGCTTACTGCAATTCCGGTGCAGGCAGAAGCGGCGGTTAAGCCAAAATTTGAGAAATCGTATACCAGTCTGTATGAGAATGACAGTAAAAAGGGTGTGTATACTTACACGGTGAAGAATCTTACCAAGGGGCAGACGGTAAAGTGGAGTGTTTCCGGAACCGGAAAAAGTTATGTGTCCCTCAGCAAGAAAACCACAAAGGTTACCAAGACAAGTGTTTCCAATAAGTTGAAGATTAAGACAAAGGGAAGCACAAAGGCAAAGAACAAGACGGTGAAAGTAACCGCAAAGGTTTATTCCAAAGCAGGAAAGCTTCAGTATACGCTGAGCACAAAGACGGGAAAGCTTAAGGTTCGCCCGACGGAAATTGAAATTCTGGATACGGAAATCGCGGATAAGCTGTATGTGGGAGATACCTATCAGCTTCAGTACAAGATTACTCCGGCGAATGCAACAAGCACAAACGAGTGGTCAGTAACAGGGGCAGACGGAGAAATCGTGCCTTATATTACCAAGTCAGGTGCTTTCACACCAAAGAGAGATGGTGTTTTCACCATAAAGGTGGATGCAAAGATTGGCAGCAAAGTAATTGCTTCTGCAACGAAGACGGTTACCGTTGAGACCACCATGACGGAAGTAAAGCAGACCGCTGCCAATGAGATTGTGGCAAAGTTTTCCAGCAGTGCATCGGATCTGGTGAAGAAGGAGAACCTGTCCATCAAAAATGCTTCCGGTGTGCCGGTTGAGATTGAGAAGATTGCTTTTTCGAAGGATGGAAAAGAGGTTTCCGTTTTTACTTATAATAACCTGAAGGATATGGCACAGTATGTGGTGTCAGACGGAAAGAAGTCTTATACCTTTACCGCGCATGTGGGCAAGCCGGTCAGAGCGCAGATTCTTACCACGGAAGTGACCGTCAACAAGACAACAAAGATTGAGTATGCGCTGTATGACGAGAATGGGATTGATGTTAAGAACGCATATCCGGGAACGGTTACTTATACTGCGCAAATTATTAACGGATATGTAAAGAATGATGCGATTTATATGACAGGAATCGGGGACATTGGAAAGATTACCATGGAGTATAAATGTACGGCGGATGAAAAACTGGTATTGCCTTATACCACACAGGTTACCTGCGTGGCAGCCGAACTTTCAGGGGATACAAGATTTACGCTGACTTCTTCGGAGACTGTGCCGAATTACGCAGACGCTTCCTACAAGGACAATCGTCAGGTAGCATCAGGCGGAAACTATTATACGCATTTTTGTGCAATGGACGAAGCCGGAAGTGAGATTCCATACGAAAAGGTTACTTATGAATCATCGGATCCGGATACCCTGTTGATTAACAATAAGTCAAACGGTATTGCAAAGGTGACAGCCGTTAAGACCGGTAAGGTAAAAGTGGTTGTTACGGCAGTGTACGGAGGACAGGAGTATGTGTACAGTTATGATGTAGAGGTCGTGGAGCCGGCACATCTTCAGACCATTGAACTGAATCAGAATGTCATCTATATGTCCAATAGGAGTGCATACGGATACAAAGGGTATCTGAATGTGACAGCGAAAGATCAGTATGGACAGGCAGTCGCGCTCTCCAATGAGACCGGAAAAATACCGGCAATAAGCGGAAATGCACCGGCAGTTTCGTATGATGCGCAAACAAACCGGATTGTTATTGATGCATCAAACCGGGTTGCGGGAGATTATACCTATCAGTTGGAAATTACGCAGGGAACTTATAAGGCTTCGGTTTATTTTACGGTTGTTGTGCAGACACCGCCGGAAAACGGAGCGTCTACTTATCAGATTGACATCGATAAGCAGAATCTGGATCTGGCAATCGATTCCGGAAGCAATGCAACGAGTCTTGCGGAGGATAAGAAGGTGACAATCCGGCTGGCCGAGTACCGTGGTGGTGTATTTTATGGATATACCTATATGGATTCTCTGAAAATTACCAAGGACGGACAGTATTACAATCTGGATCTGACGAAGGGTGGAAGTTCCCAGACGGTTGCCGGAACCGGTGGTTTGGAAATTACACTGAATACCGTAAGCATTGAGAATAAGGTATGTACGAAAGCGGCAACGGGAAACTATACGATTGAAGCAGAATATTATCCGACAAGTGGCGGAACAAAGGGAAAAGCAACCTCCGTACTGACACTTAAGGATACACAGGCAGTTCCGGAACTTTCGGTTACAAAGACGGTTGCTTCTTCCACCTGTAAGACGGCACTGGATCTGGTAAAGGCTTGTGTGGAAGTAAAAGGCGCAGGCGGAGAGATTACCGGCTGTGTTGTGACGGGAGCAGAGAATGTGGCGTCATATAATCTGGAGGAAGGAGAGTCTGTCAATATTAAGAGTGTGACGGTACAGACAAAGCTGACACTGACAGATGGAACCACAGTGGTTTCCAATAATACAATTGCAATCGGAAAGACACTTACCAACAAATAAAGTAACGTAAAAATGAAGCAGGCAATGCCTGCTTCATTTTTTGTAAAAGTCTACAATTTTGTCCAGCCTTGCGGTCATGTTGGAAAGGAGCGCATCCAGAATGGTGATGGCTGCCATTGTCTCAACGACCACCACGGCACGCGGGACAACCACCGGATCGTGACGCCCTTTGATGGATATTTCGATTTCCTCGCCGTTCTGATTGACTGTCTGCTGAGCGGAAGCGATGGAAGGGGTTGGCTTGACGGCTGCCCGGAAGACGAGCGGGGAACCGTCACTTATGCCGCCCAGCGTTCCGCCGGAATGGTTGGTTGCTTTTGCAATCTTGCCGTCCCTGGAGATAAAGGCATCGTTATTGGTAAGACCGGTTGAGGAAGAAACCCCAAATCCGTCACCAATCTCAAAGCCTTTCACTGCACCGATAGAGAGAATGGCTTTTGCAAGATTGGCGTCCAGCTTTTCAAAAACCGGATCCCCGAGACCGGCAGGAAGACCGTTGACGACGCATTCGATTGTGCCACCGGCAGAATTGGATTCTTTCATGCATTGTTCCAGATAAGCAGATGCCTCTTCGGCAGCTTTTTCATCCGGCATATAGAGCTTATTCTGCGAAATCACGGAGGCATCAAAACGCTCAGGACTGATGGTTACCGGACCGATGGATTTGCTGTAGGTGACAAAGGTAATTCCCATCTGTTCCAGAATTTTTGCGGCGATGGCACCACCGGCAACTCGTCCGATGGTTTCGCGGCCGGAAGAACGTCCGCCGCCCCGGTAATCGCGGAATCCGTATTTGCTGTCAAAGCAGTAATCGGCATGTCCCGGACGGTAATAGGATGCAATCTCGCTGTAATCTCCGGAGTGCTGGTCCTGATTGTGCACCAGCAGGGAGATTGGGGTGCCGCTTGTCTTGCCCTCAAAGATACCTGAGAGAATTTCCACGGTGTCGGCTTCGTTTCGCTGTGTGGTGAATTTGGACTGGCCGGGCTTGCGGCGGTCTAAGTATTGCTGGATATCCTGTTCGCACAGTGGAAGTCCTGCGGGACATCCGTCCACAACGACACCGATTCCTTTCCCATGGGATTCTCCCCATGTTGTGATCCGAAATATATTTCCAAAAGATGAACCTGCCATAATAACCTCCTCTGTTTTATACTACTATGATTGTAAAAAACCTAAGTTGAATAGTCAAGAAAGTTATGATATATTTTTAGATAAGAGTTCAGTGATTGTACATAAGACAGGAGACGTAAAAACACATGGAATTTAATGCAGTTTGCCATCAGGCGAGTGATAATTATTGTTATCCTCTGAATAAGGATGAACTGATTATCAATATCAAGACAGGATATGATGTCAAGTATGTCAACATTATTCTGGGAGATCCTTTTGCGGTCGGAATTCTGGGCGGCGGAGAGGATTGGGACGGACAGAAGGAGCCGATTGTTTATAAGAAAAGACTGAAGAACCAGATATGGTGGACCACAACGGTAAGGCCGGAGTTTAAGCGGCTGAAATACTACTTTGAGCTTCAGACGGAGACCGAGAGCTGGTTTTATTTTGAGGACGGATTTGTCAGTGCGGAGCAAATGCATCTTGAGGGCAGGAGCCGTCAGTGTTTTGTATTTCCGTGGATGAATCCGTGTGATGTGCCGGTGACACCGGACTGGGTGAATGATACGGTGTGGTATCAGATTTTTCCGGACCGTTTCTGTAACGGAGATCCGACGAATGATCCGGAAGATGTTGTTCCGTGGCGCAATCAGGGAAGCGTGACAAATGAAGAGTGTTTTGGAGGAGATCTGGCGGGAATTATCAGCAAGCTTGACTATCTGCAGAATCTGGGAATCAACGGAATTTATCTGACGCCGATTAACGAGGCGCCGTCAAACCATAAGTATGACACCACGGATTACACCAAAATAGATCCGCGTTTCGGAGATGAGGGGACCTTTAAGAAGTTGGTGGAAGAGGCCCATAAACGGGGTATCCGCGTTATGCTGGATGGCGTGTTTAATCACTGCGGCTACTATTTTAAGCCGTGGCAGGATGTGTTGGAGAAAGGACCGGAATCGGAATATTATGACTGGTTTATGATTAATCAGTGGCCGATTGACAGGGACTGGAATGCCGCAAGAAAGGGGCAGTTGTATACATTTGCCTTCTTTGATTCCATGCCGAAGCTGAATACGAATAACCCGAAGGTGCGCAAATACTTTGTGGATATCTGTGCCAACTGGGTAGAAAATTACGGGATTGACGGTTTGCGTCTGGATGTGGCAAACGAGGTGTCCCACAGATTTTGCAAGGAATTGCGTGAGCGGGTGAAGAGTATTAACCCGGAGGTTTATATTCTGGGAGAAATCTGGCACAATGCGTTGCCGTGGCTGCGAGGGGACGAATTTGATGCCGTTATGAATTATCCTTTGGGACAGAGTATTAAGGATTTCTGGATTGATAAGAGTCTGACCAATGAAGATTTTGAGTATACCATCAATCGTTGTTACACAAGTTATATGCAGCAGACAAACGATGTGCTGTTTAATCTTCTGGATTCGCACGATACCAAGCGTTTACGTTCGGATGTGAAGAATCTGGACGAGTACTTTGCGCAACTGGCAGTACTGTTTGCAATGCCGGGAAGTCCCTGCATCTATTACGGCACGGAGGTTGCCATGGAGGGCGGCTATGATCCGGACTGCAGACGCTGTATGCCTTGGGAGGACATTGAAGCCGGAAAATATACGGAACGTATGGAGATTATTTCGAAGCTGATCCATTTACGCAGGCAGGAGCCGCTTTTGAAAAGCCGTAATTTCCATTTCCCAAACGATTATGCAGAGAACAAGCGAGTGATTCAGTTTCAGAAAGTAGATTTTCCGGATTGCTATGTGGAAGTACTGATCAATTGCGGGGAAGAGGATATCGAAGTTT
>JAQXZD010000119.1 GCA_029227035.1 Lachnospiraceae bacterium | reverse complement strand
TATAAACGGCACATGGGGCAGTACCCTGTAATCTCCCTTACATTGAAATCAGGCAAACAGGCTAATTTTGAAGATTGCATGAGAGCACTGAAAAGCAATCTGGCGGATGAGTTTAGCAGACATAGATATATTTTGCAGGATTCTGTCATGACAGAAAAAGAGAGAGTCGTGTTTGAGTCCTATATGAACCAGGAAGCAAGTAATGGAGAGTATAAAGACAGTCTGAAATTCCTGTGCAAATGTCTGGAGGACTGGCATGGAAAGAAAACCATCGTACTGATTGATGAGTATGATGTACCGCTGGAGGGTGCCTATCATTATGGCTTTTATGATGAGATGGTAGACTTTATCCGGGGACTTTTTGAAGCGACGTTAAAGACGAACAACAGTCTGTATTTTGCCGTGATTACAGGATGTCTCAGGATTTCAAAGGAGTCTATCTTTACCGGACTGAATAATCTTGAGATCAATTCCATTCTTACGGTAGATTACGGAGAGTACTTCGGTTTTACGGAGCCGGAAGTGATGAAGATGTGTCAGGACTATGGTTTGGAAGATAAATTTCAGGAGATGAAGGACTGGTACAACGGTTATCTTTTTGGAAAAACCAATGTCTATAATCCGTGGAGTTGCATCAGGTATATCAAGACACATGTATCCCAAAGAGATGCCTATCCGGAAGCCTACTGGGTGAATACCAGCTCCAATTCGATTGTGAGGGATCTGATCGAGCGTGCGGATGACAGCCAGAAGCAGGTGATTGAAGATCTGATAGCGGGTGGGGAGATTACGATTCCGGTACATGAGGATATCACTTATGATGAGGTATACAAGAGCGAGGATAATCTGTGGAACTTTATGTTTTTTACAGGTTATTTCAGGAAAGTCGGAGAACATTTTGAAGATACACAGAAGTATATTACAATCAAGATTCCGAATATGGAAGTCAAACATATTTATAAGGAAAAGGTCTTGAATTGGTTTCAGGAAAAGACGAAGGAAACAGACAGGACAGCCCTGTTTACTGCCATCATAAATGGAGATACAGAAGGTTTCACCAGAGAATTAAAGGGACTTCTCATGCAGACCATCAGTTTCCATGATGCCTATGAAAGCTTCTATCACGGCTTTGTGGCAGGAGTGCTGACCGGGATGAAGGGATATATCATCAAGTCCAACCGGGAGGGTGGCAAGGGAAGAAGTGATATCTTTATTGCACCGATTTCCCGTGCAGAGGAGGCTTTTGTTTTGGAATTTAAGATAGCAGGCTCTATGAAGGAAATGCCGGATAAGGCAAAAGAGGCGATACAGCAGATCATAGACAGACAGTATGAACAGGAATTATTGGATTTGGGCTATATCAAAATCAAACGGTATGGTATTGCGTTTTTTGCAAAGGATTGTCTGGTGATAACTGCGGAAACTTAAGTAATTGGGTACTTGACTGATAATAAAAAATGATGTATAATGCAGAAAAATGATTTTAGGAGATTTTTGTTTGTTAAGTTTAATTGTAATAGAGAAAATCGCAAAATAAATATTGAAAGGGTGCTTTTAGTTTACACTAGAAGTCTGCCCATTTAATGGCAACATAAGTTGTCAGCGTTTTCGCCTTACGATTGCTTAATATTGTGGTATATATATTTCCATAGATGGTATTGGCATGGCTGTATGGTCATGCTTTTTTAGTTCACGAGCAAACTCTTTCTGTTATCTATTGGAATATATAGAATGATCATATAGGAATTTAAGCACCATAGTATCTTAATGCGCTTAAGGTATCTATGGTCTTTTTGCGTTTGAGGCGATATTATCATTTATAGTGAAAGACGAGGAAAAAGAAAATGAATATGAATATAGAGAGACAAATCGAATTTGATAAAGTTAAAGAGATATGGACCAATTTGGCAGTTACCGACTGGGCAAAGGAAAAAATTAGAGAGACAACCTTGTATTTTTCCGAAAGCGAATTAAAAAAGCATTTGAGAAATACAACAGATGCCAGATTCCTGATTGAGAAATTGGGAATGCCGCCGTTACAAAATATTTCTGAAATAAGAGAGGTTCTAATGATAGCAGAAAAGGGGGATTGTTTAACGCCTTATCAGTTAGAGCGTGTAGAAAAAGTGTTAGTTTCAATAAAACGGTTAAAGGATTATCTGCAAAGAGGAAAAATCTTTGAGAATTCTTTGGCTTATTATGATGAGAATCTGGATTTGCTTTCAGAACTGCGGGAAGAAATATGTGATAAAATCAGAAATGGAGCAGTTGATGATTATGCGTCAAAAGAATTAGAACGGATACGGAAAGAAATTGTAAAATGCGAAGAGCAGATGAAACAAAAGGCAGAGCAGATTTTACGTTCTAATAAAGAATGCATGGCAGATAATTATTGTACGTTCAGAAATGGGCGAATATGTCTTCCGGTGAAAAAGGATTATAAGCTTAAAATATCCGGTAGTATTATAGATAAGTCTTCTACAGGCAGTACACTTTTTATTGAACCATCGAGTGTTTCAAAATACTATGAGGAGCTGCAACTGCTCAAAATAAGCGAAGAAAATGAGGTATATCGTATTTTGTATACCTTATCCGCTTTTGTTTTAGCATCAGCCCCTGTGTTGTATGAAAATTTGGAATTGATGGAAAAACTGGATTTTATTTTCTCAAAAGGGAAATTGAGTATTGATATGGAGGCGACAGAGCCGACGATTAATACAGAGCGAAGAATAAAACTGCAAGAAGCACGTCATCCGTTGATGGATAAGGAAGTAGCGGTACCATTGCAGTTTGAGGTTGGGGGAGCGGTGCGCGGTATCGTGATAACCGGTCCGAACACAGGAGGAAAAACCGTAGCCATTAAAACGGTGATGTTGAATTGTATTATGGCACAATGCGGATTACATGTTACCTGCAAAAAGGCTGATATATGTATGAACAGCTCCTATCTGTGTGATATTGGAGATGGGCAGAATTTGTCGGAGAATCTGTCTACATTTTCCGCACACATCACTAATGTGTTGGATGTTTTAAGTGAAGTAAATCAAGATAGCTTGGTGATTATGGACGAATTAGGTTCCGGTACAGACCCGACGGAAGGTATGGGAATTGCAATCGCAATATTGGAAGAATTGCGTAAAAGTGGCGCAATATTTCTGGTAACCACACATTATCCGGAGGTAAAGGAATATGCGGATAAGGCTGAGGATATCGTTAATGCGAGAATGACTTTTAACAAGGAAACATTACGTCCTACATATCAACTGATAATTGGAGAAGCCGGTGAAAGTTGCGCCTTTTATATTGCAGACAAATTGGGAATGCCGGGAGAAATGCTAAAGGTGGCTATTCAGGCCGCATATGGCGATGGAGCGGTTAAGACCTATTCATTTCAAAACAGGGGAGATAATATCAAAAAGAAAAGTGCTGCTAAAATTACGAAAGCAAAAACAGGAAGAAACAGTATTGAACTTACTACCAAGTATAAAATTGGAGACAGTGTAATGGTATATCCTGAAAAAAAGATAGGGATAGTGTGCGAGCCTATAAACGAAAAAGGCGTACTGAGGGTGCAGTTGCCGAATAGAAAGATTTGGATTAATCATAAGCGTGTAAAATTGCATGTGGCAGCAACGGAGCTTTATCCGGAGGATTATGATTTTTCGATTATATTTGAAAGTGTTGAAAATCGGAAAAAAAGGCATGATATGCAAAGAAAGTACACGGATGCCATGATAGAATCAGAAGAATAGAACATGGTATTTCGCACTTGACATTCCATTTATAAGTCGGTACACTATGAATGAACATTTATTCATTCATAAAACGGAGGAACATGAAATGCCGAAAACACCGGAAAGATGTCAAGAGATTCGTGAGGAAATGCGGACGAAAATACTGCACGACTCCATGTTATATTTTGCTCGGAATGGGTTTGCAGGAACAAAAATTAGCGATTTGGCGAAACAAATTGGAATTGCGCAAGGGACAATATATCTATATTTTAAGTCAAAGGAAGATTTGTTCAACGAAATTTTTTCTTTGATTAGCAACGAAAAAGATATCAAGGAGTTAAAACTACTTTCTCAAGCCCCGATTCCGGCAAAGCAAAAAATCAGGATGCTGTCAAAGTCCATTATGGAAAAACTGACTCAGGATGACAGCTATGCTGCAAAGGTTGCACTTAATACGCAGGTGCTTTTTGAGAAAAATGACTTTGTTTCCGAGAATACGACCTATCAGTCTGACTTGTATAAATACACGGCGAAAATTATTGAGCAGGGGCAGAGAGAAAAAAGCGTGATTTCCGGTTCGCCTATGAAGTTAACGGATTTCTATTGGGGTGTGGTTTATCTTTATGCACTGAAAAAACTGTTTACTTCGAAGTACGAAATGATAACTGCCGAGGATTTGGCGCGCTCGCTGTTAAAGGACAATTGTGGAAAGGACTGATTTTATGGGAAAGAATATCGCTATTATAACAGGTGCTACAGGAGGAATCGGGCAGGAGTTTGTAAAACTGCTTGTGAGAGAACCGCTTGATGAAGTTTGGGTTGTGGGAAGAAATACCGAACGTCTTAATGCTTTGCGGGAGCAGTTCGGAGAAAAGATTGTTCCTATCGGTAAGGATTTGACTGATGAACAGGAACTGAATGCTATGCAAGATCTATTAGCGGAGAGAAAGCCACGGATTTCCTGGCTCATAAACAATGCGGGAATTGCACGAATGGCAAAGTCCACAGAGTTTTCTCCGGAAGAAATTAGAAACACTATTGAGCTGAACTGTACGGTACTGACGATTCTGACGAACTTCTGTATTCCATTTATGGAAAAGGGAAGCAGAATTTTGAATATATCCTCTGCTTCGGCGTTTCAGCCTGTTCCGTATATTAATTTGTATGCTTCGACAAAGGCTTTTGAAAGGAGCTATTCTCGTGCATTGAATGTTGAACTGAAGCCTCTCGGAATAACTGTTACCGCAGTATGCCCAAGCTGGGTTGATACAAAAATGCTGTCTAAAGAAATAGACGGCAAAAAAGTACACTTTCCGGGAATGGTACTGCCCGAAAGAGTTGCCCAAAAGGCTATTAGGGACGCTAAGAAGGGCAAGGATATGTCCGTCTGCTCACTTTATGTGAAATGCCAACATCTGAATGTAAAGTTAATGCCGCAGAAGCTGACTATGAAGATCTGGCTTCACGGTGTGAGAAAATATTTGTGAGGAATGCCATGCGTAAAATACTGACTGAGCGCCCGAACTTATTCGAGCCTGATGATTATATTACTTTCTGCGTCAGGATCAGAGGTAAACTGAGTGCCGAGGATTTGGTTTCTGCCGTAAAAGCGGCATATGAAATGAATGAATCTACAATGTCGAGGATCGTTTTGCAATCGGATGGTAATGCGTTTTATGAAATGCTCCCCGAAAGCGGTTGTAAAGTTGAAATTATGCAAGGCGATTGGCAAGAGATGGTTCGGGCAAATGAGAAAATCCCATTCGATCTGAAAAACGGCGAGCTGATAAGAAGCTTTGTTATCCCTCGGAAAGATGAGTTTATGCTTCTGATTATGGCGCACCATTTAGCAGGCGATGGAAAAGCGCTGGTATATTTTATCGAAAGCGTGATGAATACTTTGTCGGGCGTGAAGCTGGAATTTAAACCACTTTCAGTACTGACGCGAGAAACGCTCTCGGAAAGGCTGCCATTTTTCGTGAAAAAATACATAGCGTACTGGAATCACAAATGGCAGGCCATGGGCGGCGGAGTTTTCACATGGGAGGACTATTATCGTCTGCATAACAGTTATTGGAAAAACAACTCCTCCAACATACGTTATCGAACCTTTTCAGTTGATGAAACTGCTTATATAATGGAACGAGCAAAGGCAATTGGCGTTTCTGTCAACAGTTATCTTGTAACTGCATTTTTACAGGAGAACAGTAAAAACAGAGTGGTGGGTATTCCTGTGAGTATTCGTGAAAAAGGCGATAAGTCGATGACGAACCTCACATCCGGAATCAGCATTTCACACCGATTTGTCGAGAAGAAAACTTTTGAGGAAAATGCAAGGTGTGTTCACAAGAAAATTCGCAAGGCGGTTAAGCAAAACAAAATGTTTGTCTTGCAGTTTATGGCGGGATTTCTTCCGTCCATTATAGATGGAGTTCTGCTAAGTACACATAATTGTGTTCAGAATCCATTGTTGAAAAAGCTGGCAATGGTTATGGGCTATGCCGGAAAGCAAAAGCGTGATTTTGGTGTAACAAATCTGACGGTTCTTGATATTCCGGAAGTTTACGGTATTATCGGAGTTGCGACTATTGGAGGAAAAATGACGGTTGCATATCATGGAATGGAAAATAACATCAGGGAACAAGATATACCTATTAGTTAAGGACACGAGTTTTGTTTTACACGATAAAGGAGTTACTATGGAAAAACTGAAATTTGCAGACATTACAAAAGAAGACAGGAACGAATTTTACCGTCTTATGCAGATGTATGCAAGAGAACTGGATGAACATTACGACCGAAATACTGAAGAGGAAGTGCTGAAAAATTGGACAGACACCATGCTTGAAAGACAGTTGGATACTACAAGACCAAGATATCTGAAATTTGGCTATATGCAATCGGATGTTATCGGATTTTTTTATGGTGACATGGACAAAGCGGAGGATGAAGGTTTCAAGAAAATCGGATATGGATGCATTTTAGAGTTTTATGTACTGCCAGAGTATCGAAGATATGGCTATGGCAAAGAGATGTTTCTACACTTACAGAATATGTTCAGAAAAGCTGGTGTAAAAATGATGTATCTTACCGCTGACCAAATTACGGGCAAGCCATTCTGGGAGGCACTGGGCTTTACCAGTACAGGCGAAATATGTCCGGATAACCAGCAGGAGGTATATGAAAGGACGGTATCAGATCAGGTCAGAGTGTTTAAGACGAAAAGGATAAAAATTATTTCTTGTTTTGGAAAAGAGTGATATAATTTTTAGATAAAAAACAGATAAGAATTGGTGGTGAAAAAATGATTGGATATAGCATAATGATGTGGTTTGTAACAGTGATTTTACTTGTTCTTGCGATAGCATTGCTTAGAGGAAATGTAGCCTCTATACATGGAAAAGTATTCGATGAAACAGATGACAAGGCAGGCTATGCAAAACAACTCGGGAAACCGTGTATTCTTATAAGCATTGGCACTTTTTTGAGTGGAGTTGTTGCCATATTCGTAAAAGGAGATGTGGCAATTTTGTGTGCATTGGCAATTCTTTTGGTTCTGCTTGCAATTGCTGCGGCATGGTTTAGAAAAATTCAAAAGAGATATACAAATTAAGAAAGCGACCGAAGTTCAATTGTATGACTTGTGAGAGACTAAAAAATATGAATTTGAAACGCATTACTATGGTTATGGGAGAAAGGAGAATGAACGATGGAAGTATATGAAGCAATAAACAAAAGGTGAACAATACGAGATTTTGAAAATGAGCCTATCTCTGACACAGTTCTTGAAAGAATAATAAAAGCTGGTCTGAAAGATCCGACCAATGACCATATGAGAGATTGGCATTATATTGTTATTCGAGATAAAAATGTTGCCGTGAAATTGCTTGATATTATTCCTAAAGGTATTTCAGAAGAGGATATGAACAAACTCATTGAAGATTGGAATTTATCTGATGAGGAGCAACAGGCTGCCTATAAATATGCGGTTCCCAAACAGTATAGAATGTTATTTGATGCTTCTGCAATTATCGTACCACTACTCAAGCAGAAAACAGAGATACTAAAACCTGAAAATATTTCTCATCTTAATGGATTTGCTTCTATTTGGTGTAGCATTGAGAATATTTTTCTTGCTTCTACAGCAGAAGAGAAAACAAAAATCAAGATATTGCTGAAGCAGAATATTTGAGACAGGCAGGAAAAATAGCTTGCATGGTGGGATGTCTGATTTGTTGCCTGATCTGCTGGTTGCAGTGGGCGTTTACAAATACCATCAACTGGGGATGCTAGGGCGTAGTTTTTAGTATTTTGGGCACGGCTTTTCTTGTGAAGTCAGTCAAAATAAAAAACCGCCATGAGATTCTCATGACGGTTATGTATTATAGACTTTGTTTGTTCTTTGCAATCGAATAAAAGAAGCAAGAATGGAAAACTTTCGTGCTAATCTTCATAGTGTCCTCTGCAAGATATAATTTTGATATTCTGTAATTCATCGATATCATAAACAAGTCGGTTGGCTTCGTCAATCCGTCTTGAATATCCCGGGCGGTACTTCAGTTTTTCGGGCTTTCCGGTTCCTTCTAAAGCTCCGTTAGATCGAATGTCTTTCAATAGTGCATTTATGCGCTTCAATGTTCTCTTGTCCTGTGTCTGCCAGTATAAATAATCCTGAAACGCTTCTTGAGTGAATGTAAAATCATTCATCAGCCATTGCCTCCAACTCTTCTATTGATTTTACAACAACTTCACCCTGTTCTAATTGATCAAAACTCCGGTCAAGATGTGCAAGATATTCAGCGTTTCTTTTGGCTTTTTGCAAATTGTTATATTCCGCTTCAGATATTACCACTACATTTTTGTTTTGCTTGCGTGAGACAATCACTGGTTCACCGTTATAGGCAATATCAAAGTATTTTTTAATATTTGCTCTAATATCCATTTGTTTTGTTGCAATCATTTCTATGCACCTCACTTTTTCTGTACTAAAAACGGTACGGTTATTTGCACTTGTATTGTACTTTATTATTATGCACCTGTCAATCATTTTGATACAAGAATCCCCAATTTAAAATAATTCTTGACATAATCGACACACGTGTCTATAATAAAAATCGACACATGTGTCTAAAACAAGGAGGCAATGATGAACAGCAAGAAGGAGCGTACCAGAGAGCTTATATTGAAAAAATCCTATGAATTATTTGCAAAAAATGGTTTTAAACAGATTACGATGAAGGATGTATGTGAAGCAACCGGGTTAAGCAGGGGCGGATTATATAGCCATTTTGCAGGAACAGATCAGATTTTTGAAGCGATACTGGAAGTGTTAAATCAGAAGGATGAGATGAATTTCGAAAAAGAAATGAGCGAAGGCAGGTCTGCTATAGACATATTGGATGGCGCGCTCCGGTTAATGGAGGATGAGATGTTGCATCCGGAAGATTCATTGAGTCTTGCAATGTATGAATATGCCGGAACGATTGATAGAGAGATGATGAATCATTTCAATAAGGCAGGTGAGAAAAAGTGGACCGATTTGATTCATTATGGAATGGAACGCGGAGAATTTAAAGAAGTTGATGTGCATGAAATGGTAAGTGTTATCTTATATGCTTATCAGGGGGTTCGAATGTGGAGCCGTATTGTAGATATGACGGATGCTACCGTTCGGGAAATAGTGATGCATATTAGGAAACAATTAGTAAAGGAGGATATAAAACATGAGATTTGAAACAGAACGATTGATACTTCGGCCATGGACAGAAAGTGATGCCGAAAGTTTATATGAATATGCCAAAGATCCGGAAGTGGGGCCTATCGCAGGATGGCCGATCCATACAAGTATTGAAAACAGCAGGGAAATCATTCGCGATGTTTTATCTGCAAAGGATACCTATGCCGTTTGCCTGAAAGAGGATAACCGAGCAATCGGAAGTATCGGACTTATTCCGCCGGCACAGTCGCATACGAAAGCATCAGAAAATGAAATTGAAGTCGGCTATTGGATAGGGGTTCCGTTTTGGGGACAGGGACTGATTCCGGAGGCTGTCAGATGTCTTCAGAAGTATGCATTTGAAGAACTTGGATGCGAGGCTATATGGTGCGGATATTATGACGGAAATGTGAAATCGAAAAAATGTCAGGAAAAATGCGGATTCCGTTATCATCATACAGAATATGAGAAACCATGCGTTTTAATGGGAGATGTAAGAACCGAACATTTTACCAGACTTGAGAGAAGTGAGTGGATTAAGGAAAAAAGTTGAAAAATTTTGGTTGACAAACCTTGTTGGTCAGGTGTATGATTACAAAAAATAATTAAAAGGAGGTAATTAACATGAAGCATATGAGAAGAAAAGACAGAACAAAATATTTGCATAGGATTACCTCGGAGATTATGTAACAGATTTTTAGATTGATGATGTTTTTGCCGTGGCGGTCCGTCACGGCTTTCTTTATGCCCATTTCTAATATAAATATTTCCATGAAAAGTAATATTTATTGTAAGAAGTAATCCCATTTTCTGGGGCAATCCCGTGCGACCGGCAACGAGCGTGAAAGAAATTAACGAAAAAAGATGAGGATTTACAGAATTATGAAGACAAAATTAGCTTGGAAAGATTTCCTGAAGATTATGGTTGCCATTGCATTGCCTGTGGCATTACAGAATTTGCTGACAACTACGGCAAGTATGGTGGATACCATCATGATTGGAAGCCAGGGCGAACTTTCGGTGGCAGCAGTGGGGATTTGTTCACAGATTAGTTCCTTATTTTTTAGCTGCTATTGGGGATTTGCCAGTGCATCCGTATTATTCTTTTCACAATATTATGGTGCGGGGGATGAAAAGGGGATTAATAAAACATTTGGAATTACCTTTCTCTGTATGACGGTGGTTGGAGTAGCGTTTTCCCTGCTTTGCATTATTGCTCCGGAATTTATACTGGGGATTTATACGGACAAGCTTTCCATTGTAGAGGTTGGAAGTCCTTACATTCGGATTGTGGGTTTTGCTTATCCGTTGCAGGTTTTTGCGGTATTGATTAGTTTTCTGCTCCGTGCGACGAATCGGGTGAAGGCACCGTTAATTTGTTCCATTGTTTCTCTGATTGTGAACTTTTGTTTAAATTATGTGTTGATTTATGGAAGGTTTGGAGCACCGAAGATGGGAGTTGCCGGTGCGGCAGTAGGAACTTTTGCTTCGGCTTTGGTGAATCTGGTGCTTTTGTTTATCTACCTGATGAAATCCAAATGCTCTGTGCGGTTGCATTTATCACAAATGTTTCGGTTTAAAGGGGAATTTATTCGAAATTATCTCACCAAAGCATTTCCGATTCTCTGTAACGAATTGATGTATGGTCTGGGGCAGATGCTGATTAATATTGTAATCGGACATCAGGACGAATCCGCGATTGCGGCAATGGCGGCATTTCGTGTGTGCGAGGGCTTTGTATATGCGTTCTTTGGCGGTCTGTCAAATGCCACCAGTGTTGAGGTGGGACAACGGGTAGGAGCAGGACAGCATATGGAAGCTTATCGTTTTGTAAAGCGTTCGGCTCTGTTTTGCCCGTTTGTAACCTTTGTGGTGGTGCTTATCTGTGTGCTGTTTCATGAACCGCTGCTTGGACTGTTTGGTCTGGGAGAGACAGCGCTTGTATATGGAAAGTATATGCTTTGGATTTATCTGTTCTTTGGGGCAGTGAGAACCTGCAATTATATCATGAATGAGTCCTATCGTGCGGCCGGAGAGTCCGTATTTGGTACGGTAGTGGAAATCTGCGGGCTCTTTCTTGTGAGTGTTCCGGCTACATGGATTGCCGGTATGGTGGTGCATGCACCGTTTTTGGTTGTTTTTTCATTTGTCTATACGGATGAGTTGATTCGCCTTTTGCTGGAGGTGCTTTATACCCGTTCCGGAAAGTGGATTAAGCCGGTAACGAAATCCGGAAAAGAAAGTTTACCGGCATTTCGTGAGATGCTGAAGAAATCCGGATTATGACGAATTATGAAAAGAATATGGATGAATTTTTATGACAGCCGTGGTATAATGTGCATATTCTTGGCAAAATATATTCCCGTAATTGATTGGGAAAATTTATAGGAGATGATATTCAGTGACACAGCGGAAGCAGGAAGGAAGAACCTCCCATCAGGTGGATATGCTGCATGGTTCCCTGTTGGACAAGATACTGCTTTTTGCATTGCCGCTTGCAGCAAGCAGCATATTACAGATGTTATTCAATTCCGCGGATGTGGCGGTGGTGGGACTGTATGCGGGAAGTGACGCCCAGGCAGCAGTGGGCAGCAACAGTTCCCTGATTAACCTGTTCATTAACCTTTTTACAGGGCTGTCAATCGGGGCAAATGCCGTGATTGCCAATTATATCGGGCAGGGAGCAAAAGATAAAATTAAAAAGGCAGTACATACGGCCATTGCGTTGGCATTGGTCAGTGGGATATTTTTGATGGTGTTCGGAAATCTTCTGGCGAGACAGGCGCTTGTTATTATGAATACGCCGGACAATGTGCTGGGACAGGCTGTTCTTTATCTGCGCATTTATTTCCTTGGAATCCCTTTTGTTATGATATACAATTTTGGCTCGGCAGTGCTTAGAAGCAAGGGAGATTCCAGAAGACCGCTGTACAGTCTGATTGCGGCAGGAATCATTAATGTACTGCTGAATCTGCTTCTGGTAATCGTTTTTAAGCTTGGAGTGGCAGGCGTGGCGATTGCTACGGTTACCTCCAATGCAATCAGTTCCGGACTGGTTCTGTTTTTCCTTCTGACGGAGGAAGAGCTTTTTCGGCTTGACATCAGAAGCATTCGAATTGCAAAAGAACCTCTTGTGAAGATGATTCAGATTGGTCTGCCGGCAGGCGTACAGGGGATGGTTTTTTCCTTGTCCAATGTCTGCATCCAGTCTGCCATCAACGGGTTCGGTTCCGTTGCCATGGCGGGGAGCACGGATGCGTGGTATTTTGAATGTTTTGCGTATTTTGTGGTCAATGCATTTGCGCAGACCACTGTCACTTTTACCAGCCAGAATTACGGAGCCGGAGATCGGGAACGGTGCAGAAAAATATTCCGGCTGTGTATGACGGCAAGTATTCTGTTCACGGGAATATTGTCCACATGCTTTGTTTTGGGAAGACATATTTTTATCCGGGTGTATACAACGGATGCACAGGCTATCGCCTTTGCCATGAACCGTATGATGCATGTTGTGCTTTTTGAATGGATGACAAGTACCTATGAAGTCAGCGGTTCTGCGCTGCGTGGAATGGGACATTCGGCACTTCCGGCAGGGATTACGATTCTGGGGACGTGTGCGTTCCGGTTTTTGTGGGTATACACGGTGTTTGTCCGCTATCCGGATTTTGGAGTCCTGATGAGTGTATATCCGGTTTCATGGCTTCTTACCGGAACGATTATGCTGACAGCCTATGGCAGGGTGCGCATAAAGATGAAAAATAATGAAAGAAAGAGGATAAAAGAATGATTAAACATGTGATTTTGTGGCAATTGAAGGATGAACTTACGGAAGAAGAAAAAGGAAAGGTAAAGGCGGAAATCAAGAGCGGACTGGAAGGACTGGCAGGAAAAATTCCGGGACTTCTGGAGATTAAGGTGCAGGCGGAGGGGCTTGCAAGCTCAAATGCGGATTTGATGCTGGACTCTTCCTTTGAAGATGAGGCGTCTCTGCAGGGATATGCGGTGCATCCTTTGCATGTGGCAGTGGCAGACGCAAAGGTGCGTCCATATACCAAGAGCCGTACCTGTCTGGATTACAAAGCCTGAGCGGTGGATAAATTATGACAAAAGCATTAGAAATCGAAAGATTATATGTACGAAGAGGAAATTTCTTTCTTGCGGATGTGAATCTGTCTGTGGAAGAAAACAGTATATGTGCGGTGGCAGGGAAAAGCGGTTCCGGAAAATCGACACTGATGAGAGCTGTTGGAGGAGCCGTGCGCCCGGCAGCGGGCAGGATTTGTTACGCAGGCAGGCAGATGTATGAGGATGAGGCGGCAATACGAAGGGAGATGTCCGTAATCTATGATGCGCCGAACTTCAATACGGAGATGAAACCGGAGAAACTAATCCGGGAAATCCGAAAATTCGAGCCGTGGTTTGATGAGAAAAGCTGTACCATATATATGCAGCAACTGGAATTGAATCCGAAGCTTCGGGTGAAGCTGTATTCGGAGAGCATGCAGCGGAAGCTGATGCTGGCGTTTGCATTAAGCAGAAAGCCAAAGCTTCTTGTGATGGATGAGGCAACCAGCGGTGTGAGCAGAGAGTCCCGCAAAATAATGTGGGAGATGATTCATACTTATCGGAAAGAATATCCGCTTACGGTTCTGTTTACCACGCATCATGAGGAGGAGATTGCCGGAGCGGATCAGGTTTTGTCGTTGCCGGTGGGATGTCCGAACAAAAGAGAGGAACAGGAATGAAGAAATTTTACAAAATATCAGCCAATGCAGAGAGCAATCCGGTTCGCCTTGTGGCAACGGTAGGGCTTGCTGTGGTTGTGATGCTTTTTATCAATGGATTTATCGGCAGTATGGGAGGTTTTCCGGCTTTTATCGCTTTTACGCTTGTATTTTTCCCACTTAGAACCGTTGTGGAGGCGGGAAACCGGATTACCCATCAGCTTTCCATGAGCAGCAAAAAAGAGACGGCATATCTGATGGGAAGTTACTGTTTCGCATATCTGGTGTTGTGGGGCATTTTACGGATTGCATTTCTGGTGTCCAGAGTGACCGGATGGGGAAATCTGAACGGCAATTCCGCGTTGGATTATGTGAAAGAGCTGTTGTCTGTATCCATGCTGGAAAAATGGGCTTATCTGTTTGCCGGAATTCTGATGTTTGCTTTTGTGGTTTCGCTGTTTCCGCTTGTGGTGATTCGGGAGTATGGTAAATGGCTTTTGTATGCTCTGTTGGATGGGGCAGGCTTTGCACTCATATGCATTGGAATCAACGCTGGGGATGTAACCTGTGTGATAGACCATCTGCTTTTGTATGGGGAGGGGAATACCGGACAGGAAGCGCTTTTTCTGGCGGGCATTATCGTGTTTACGGTGGTGGTAGCCGTTCTGGTATTTCATTTTGCGGCATGGGAATATGGACCGAAGCCCGGCCGTATGGATGAAGAGGCCATTCGTAAGGCAGAGCATCTTCCGGGAGAAAAGATGAAGCCGAAGCAGAAGGCACGGACGGCGTTTTTTGCCGCGGCAGGTGTGGCAGCAATTCTCATTGTATTTGTAATCGTGGCATTTATGCCGGCGGATACTATGGGAGGTTACAGCAAGGTGGCGGAATTTTTGACAAAAGACACCTTACTTGGTCCGATGGAATACGGCGGAAAAATATATGCTCCGGTTAACAGAGCGGCAGAGCTTTCGGATACGGATATGCCGCGGGGCTATCTGGCGGGAAAGAATGAAGACTGCAGCAGCCGATTTTACCGGAAAGCAGTAGCGAATCTTTTGTATGTGGACAGAGAAGGAAAAGAAGATTATATACAGATGAAGGGTGCGGATGAGGGCGTATACCGGCCGATAGAGGAGATTGACAGGGAACAGGAATGGAAAGAGGATACGGTTTTTCTCATCTGGGACGAGGATTGGAATTCGGAGTCTGCCTATTCGCATGAACCGACCGGTTATACGGCATGCAGTGCGGATTTAATTGAAGGTCTTACCATGCAGTTTCCGACGGTGAATTACCGTTTGGCGGATTTTGATGATTATGATGCATACTTTACAATCCGTTCCTATTCGGACACCGATGAAAAAATCGAGAAAGACACGGTGCACGGAAACTGGGTTGGATGTATTCTGGTAAAAGATAATCGTTTTTATTATGGAAGTTATGAGAATCAGATTACAGGAATCTGTTTAAAGCAGCTTCTTGAGGTGCTTGGAGGAAATACAAAATAGAAGGCTGTGAACCCACAGCCTTCTATTTTTATACGATTTAGATATGGAATTTTCGAACATTCTCCATAAGGGAATTCATGCTTTCGGATAATTCGTGTACTACCGTATTGGATTTGTTTACGGCATTTTCCAGTTCCAGAGCCATGCTGGAGGTCTCCTGTGTGGAGGCGGCATTATCCGTGGCAAGTGAGCCGAGAGAATCCACATTCTGAAGAACATGGTCACGCTCGCTGTTGACCGTTGATATATGCTGCGAAATGCTGGCAAGGGAAGTCAGGCAGGCATTTAAAGCGGAATTCATCCGGTCGAACATATCGCGGGTTTCGGAGAGAGCCGTTACCTGCTGGTCTGAGCTGTCGGTTACCTGCTGCATGATGGCTGCCGATTTCTCGGAGTTTTCTGTCAGCTCATCAATGATACGCGTGATTTCGCTGGCGGCACTTGAAGATTGTGTTGCCAGTTGACCGATTTCTTCTGCAACCACGGCAAATCCGCGACCGGCTTCTCCTGCGCGGGCGGCTTCAATGGAAGCATTCAGAGACAACAGATTTGTCTGGGAAGAAATCTCGGTGATTAAGGAGACAGCGTGAGCAATCTTATCAACGGATTCATTGGTATTTCTGGTCTGTTCGTACATCGTGTCGATGTTTTCTTTTGTCTGCGTGTTGATGTCAATCAACTGCGATAAAGTCGTCATGGTCTGTCCGGCACACTCCTGCATGGTGGCAGCGTTTTCATCCAGTGCGGTGACTTCGGATGCAGTATCCTCTATACCGTTGGAGATGACGCTGATACCCTGAGAGGCTTCGGTGGTTGCACCGGCCTGCGTGGTGCTGTTCTCGGCAATCTCACTGATGGCATTTGTGACGCTCTGAAGAGATTCATCCATGGAAGTAAAGTCACTGCTGAAGCTTCCGAGTGCAGAAGAGAGACTTCGTGCAATGTCCGTAATGTTGGAAACCAGAGTGACAATGTTTGCCTGCGCTTCATTAAGAGCGGATGCGGTGGTTCCGAACTCATTTTGCTCGGTCACGGTAATCGGCTGACTGAGATCTCCGGCAGACATACGGTTGGCAAACGCCTGAATCTGACCGAGCGGTTTGCACATGCGGTTTCCGAACCGGTTTCCAAGCAGAATGGAGAGAATCAGCATAATGACGGTAATTACTATTGAAACGGTAACCATAAGATAAAAATTCTGGAAAACCTTGTCTTCAACCACCGACATCTCGGCTTCCATGTCATCCACATAATTTCCGGTGGAAACTACCCAGCCCCAAGGCTCGAATTCCTGCGAATAAGCGATTTTCGGAGCTACTGTCTTACCGTCGGCTTTTGTAAAATAGAAGCGGTTGTAACCGCCGCCTTTTTCAGCCGCCTTCATGACTTCCTGAATGATCATGACACCTTCCTGGTCCTGCAGTTCATACCGGTTGGTGCCTTCCTGATCCGGAAGAATCGGATGCATGATAAGGGTATAGTCGGTGGAGTCAATCCAGAAATAACCGCTGTTGTCATCGCAGTAACGCATATTGCGGATGGTTTCTTTTGCCTCTTCCTTGGCCTGTTCTTCGGTGATTCCGTTCTTGCCGATGGAGTCATACTCCGCCTGAAGAATATTGATGACGGACTGTACTTCGTATTTGATCTCGTTGTTGTAACCATTATTCATGGCGGTCTCATATTCTTCCATGGCAAGGTTGGAAGATGATTTCAGACCCAAGATGGCAACCGAGCCCAAAATAAGACATACAGCAAGCATCAGTGTCAGATTCATTGTGACAAGCGAACGTTTTACACTCTTTTTTTGTGGTTTCATTTGTATCTACCTCCTCCAGTGTTTTAGAACTTTCTTCCTATATTATAGCACAATCAAATAGGCGCAGAATACTTTTTTGTAAAAAATAAAGGAAAAAAGCAATAAATGTGGAATTATTATTATTGTAGGCAGAAGACGCTGTAATGAGCAACAGAACAGAGGGATGATTATGACCATTCGAGAACAAATAGAGAGAATGGAAGCGGAAACACTGAGCCCGTATGCCTGCCTGAGCGTGAATTCCAAAGGCAGGGACAGGGAGGAACCGCAATGCGATATCCGTCCTGTTTTCCAGAGGGACAGAGACCGTATTCTGCACAGTAAATCTTTTCGGCGACTCAAGAGTAAGACGCAGGTGTTTCTGACACCGCTTGGGGACCATTACAGAACCCGTATGACACATACCCTTGAGGTATCCCAGAATGCAAGAACCATTGCAAAGGCACTCAGGCTGAATGAGGATCTGGTGGAGGCAATTGCACTGGGACATGACCTTGGGCATACGCCTTTTGGACATGCCGGAGAGTTCATATTGAACCGGATTTACGAAGGCGGTTTTCAGCATAATGTGCAGAGTGTCCGTATTGTGGAGAAACTGGAAAAGGATGGGGAAGGACTGAACCTTACCTGGGAGGTGAGGGACGGCATCTTAAATCACCAGACAAAGACGGTTCCCCATACTTTGGAGGGCAAGATAGTCCGCTTTTCGGATAAGATTGCATATGTGAATTCCGATATTGATGATGCCATCCGGGCACAGATTCTGTGCGAGGATGATATTCCGTTGGAGCTTCGCAAAACGCTTGGCTTTACCACAAGAGAGAGGCTGGACCATCTGATTCATGATATTGTCATCAACAGTATGGGCAAAGATGACATCATTATGTCGAAAGAGACAGAGGAGGCGCTTCGGGATCTTCGCCTTTTCATGTTTGAACATGTATATAAGAACCCGGTTGCCAAGGGCGAGGAAGTGAAGGCGAAGGCAATGCTGGAGCAGATGTACTATTATTATATGGATCACGTTGAGCTTCTTCCGGACAAGCTTCTCAAGCTGATGGAAGAGGGAACGGACAAGGGACGCATTGTCTGTGATTACATATCCGGAATGACGGATCAGTACGCGATTACAAAGTTTAAGGAGTACTTCATGCCGCAGGCATGGCAGGTTGATGGTTATTAAAAAGGAGGAATACATACGCCATTTTATTCAGATGAATTGATAGAGGAAGTGCGTTCCCGCAACGATATTGTGGATGTAATCGGAAGTTATGTGCACCTGCAGAAGAAGGGCAGCACCTATTTTGGATTGTGCCCGTTTCATAATGAGAAAACCGGCTCCTTTTCGGTATCGCCGAATAAGCAGATGTATTATTGCTTTGGTTGCGGAGCCGGAGGCAATGTATTTACTTTTCTGATGCAGTATGAGAATTACTCGTTTGTGGAAGCAATGCAGGTGCTTGCGGAGCGGGCAGGAGTTTCCCTGCCGCAGCAGGAGATGACAAGCGAGCAGCGGAAAGCGGCGGACAGGAAGAGCAGACTGCTTGAAGTCAACAAGGAAGCAGCAAAATATTTTTATTCGCTTCTTCGCAGTCCGCGAGGCCAGAGGGCATATGAATATTTTAAGAAAAGGGAACTGTCTGATGAGACCATGCAGAAGTTCGGACTTGGATATTCGGATCAATACAGTGATGACCTCTACCGCTACCTGCGACAAAAGGGATATGAGGATGATTTGTTGAAAGATTCCGGACTTGTTACCATAGATGAGGTTCGTGGCGGACATGATAAATTCTGGAACAGGGCAATGTTTCCGATTATGGATGTACACAACCGGGTAATCGGCTTCGGCGGACGTGTGATGGGAGACGGGGAACCGAAATATCTGAATTCCCCAGAGACAAAGATTTTTGACAAGAGCCGTAATCTCTACGGACTCAATATTGCCAGAACGACACGCAGGCAGGAACTTCTCCTGTGTGAAGGATACATGGATGTGATTGCACTGCATCAGGCAGGCTTTGACAATGCAGTGGCATCACTGGGCACGGCACTTACCAGCGGACATGCCAGTCTGCTCAAGCGCTATACGAAGGAAGTCTATCTGACTTACGACAGTGATGCGGCAGGAGTCAAGGCGGCGCTTCGTGCGATTCCGATTCTCAAGGAGGTCGGGATTACCGCAAAGGTCATCAATATGCAGCCTTATAAGGATCCGGACGAATTTATCAAGGCGTTGGGTGCGGAGGCATATCAGGAACGGATTGCACACGCAGAGAACAGCTTTATGTTTGAAATCCGTGTTCTGGAAAGCAATTATGATATGGAGGATCCGGAGTCCAAGACTGCATTTTATAATGAGATTGCGAGGAAGCTTCTGGAATTTCCGGAGGAACTGGAGAGGAATAATTATATAGAAGCGGTAGCGGAGAAATACCGGATTGGTTTTGACGATTTGCGGAATCTGGTAAACAGGTTGGCGATGAAGGGAGAGACGGTGAAAAAGCCGCCGCTCAAAAGCGGGATTCATGAGAAAAAGAAGGAAGACGGAATGAAGCAGTCGCAAAAGCTGCTTCTGACGTGGCTCATTGAGGATACCGGACTTTTTTCCGTGATAAAGGGGCTCATCACCGCGGATGATTTTACAGAGGAGCTGTACCACAGGGTAGCGGATGAATTATTTCAGCAGTATGAAGAAAATAATGACGTGAATCCTGCAAAAATCATCAGCAAGTTTCAAAGTGAAGAGGAGCAGAAGGAAATAGCCGGATTATTCAATGCCAGAATTCACGAGATTGAGACGAAGGATGACAGGGAAAAGGCGTTAAAAGAAACCATTATCCGCATTAAGAACAACAGTATTGATTACCAGACCGCCCATACGGATCCTACCGATCTGAATGCATTGATGAAGATCGTGGAGGACAAGCGGGCATTGGAGAGACTGGAGAAATTGCATATTTCCATTGATTAAGGACAAAATAGAAAGTAACCTGAGAGGACAAAACGACATGGCAAAGAAAAAAGAAGAAAACGCAGCAGTAGAAACCGAGGAATTGAAGGAAAAGTTTCAGGAAAAATTGAAGGAACTTGTTGAAATCGGCAGAAAGAAGTGCAATATCCTGGAATATCAGGAAATCAGTGATTATTTCAAGGATATGAATCTGGATCCGGATCAGTTTGAGGCAGTTCTGGATTATCTGGAGCACAACAATGTGGATGTTCTGCGCATGATGGAGGATGATGGAGATGATGACATCATTCTGGATGAGGAGGACGAGGTGGAGGTTGAGAAGATTGACCTCTCTGTTCCGGATGGCATCAGTGTAGAGGATCCTGTGCGCATGTATCTGAAGGAAATCGGCAAGGTTGCCCTTCTGAGCGCAGAGGAGGAAATCGAGCTGGCGCAGAAGATGGAGGCAGGTAATGTTGCGGATGAAAAAATCCAGATTCTCAAAGGACGTATTGAAAACACGGAGGATGAGAGTGAAAAGGAGAGAATCCGCGAGGAAATGAAGCCGCTTCAGCTCACCTCCAGTCAGGGCGCAGATGCCAAGAAGCGTCTGGCCGAGGCCAATCTGCGTCTGGTAGTCAGTATTGCAAAGCGCTATGTGGGACGTGGAATGCTTTTCCTGGATCTGATTCAGGAGGGAAATCTCGGACTGATTAAGGCCGTTGAAAAATTCGATTACCGTAAAGGATATAAGTTCTCCACCTATGCGACATGGTGGATTCGTCAGGCGATTACCAGGGCGATTGCAGACCAGGCAAGAACCATTCGTATTCCGGTGCACATGGTGGAGACCATCAACAAACTGATTCGTGTCAGCAGACAGCTTTTGCAGGAGCTTGGGCGTGAGCCTTCGCCGGAAGAAATCGCAGAGGAGATGAAGATGCCGGTAGACCGTGTCCGTGAGATTCTTAAGATATCACAGGAACCGGTATCCTTGGAGACTCCAATCGGTGAGGAGGAAGATTCCCATCTGGGAGACTTTATCAAAGATGATAATGTTCCGGTGCCGGCAGATGCGGCTGCGTTTACGCTTCTTAAGGAGCAGTTGGAAGAAGTGCTTGGAACTTTGACCGAGCGTGAGCAGAAGGTTCTGACACTCAGATTCGGACTGGAGGACGGAAGAGCCCGGACTCTGGAAGAGGTAGGAAAAGAATTCAATGTTACCCGTGAACGTATCCGTCAGATTGAAGCAAAAGCCCTTCGAAAGCTTCGCCATCCGAGCAGAAGCCGGAAACTGAAAGATTATTTAGAGTAAATGATAAAATTATCCAAACGAATGAAAGCGGTGGCGGCTATGGTGACGACCGATGGAGTTCTGGCAGACATCGGTACGGATCATAGCTATATCCCGATTGCGCTGTTGCAGAGACAGAAAATCCACAGAGCGATTGCCATGGATATCAGCAAGGGACCGTTGGAGCGGGCGCGAGCCAACATAGCTGCCGCACATTTGGAAAATTACATAGAGACGAGAATTTCCGACGGTGTACAGGAGCTGGCGGAAGGAGAGGCAGATGCCATTCTGATTGCGGGAATGGGCGGAGAATTGGTGATTCATATCTTGACAGAAGGGGAAAAGATATGCAGCGCGGCAGAGGAACTGATTTTGCAGCCTCAGTCGGATATTCAGAAGGTCAGGGAATATCTGCGCGGACATCAGTACAAGATTGTGGATGAGGACATGGTGCTGGAAGCGGGAAAATATTATCACATGATGCGGGCAGTAAGGGTGGAGCAGGACGATACCTGGGACAAGCTGAACGAGCAGACCAGGACAGTCTGTGATATTTACGGGCCTTTGTTACTTCGAAACGGCAATCCGGTTTTGCGCCGTTTTCTAGTCAGGCAGCACAGGCAGCTTACCATGCTCCTTCGCACTCTTTCCGAGCAGCCGGAGTCGGATGCCATACAAAAGCGGATATCCGAAGTGAAAGAGGAACTACAGAATAATGAGTCAGCATATACCATATTGGGGGTGATAAAAAATGCAGGAATTTAATATGACAATTGAGACAGCTCCGGGAAAGACTGAGCGTGTGACGGTGACTGAGGGAACCCGCTTGGAGGAGCTGGCAAAAAAGTATCAGAAAAATTATGCGGATACCATTGTGCTTGCCAGTGTCAATGGCAAGTTGCGTGAACTGAATAAGACCGTCACAAAAGAGGGAAACATTTCGTTCCATACGGTGACAAGCCGCGACGGAAAGCGCACATACAGAAGAAGCGTGACGCTACTGATGCAGAGAGCGGTGGCAGGTCTCTGGCAGGATACAGTCAAGGTCAGGGTGTACTATTCTCTCGGTGAAGGTTATTACTGTGAGCTGAAGGGACACGCAAACGATGAGGAGGCTCTTGACCGGATTCGTGAAGAGATGAAAAAGCTGGCAGAGCAGAATCTGGAGATTAAAAAATACAGTGTCAAATCAGAGGATGCAGAGCAGATGTTTCGCGAGAAGGGTATGCATGACAAGGAGCGTCTGCTTCATTACCGGCGAAGTTCCAGAGTCAACATCTATTCGCTGGATGGAATTGACGATTATTATTATGGCTACATGGTGCCTTCCACAGGATATCTCAGTGCCTTCGAATTGGAAAAGTACGAGGATGGATTTGTCCTCCTGTTTCCAAACAAGAAGGGAGATTATGTGGAGCCGCTTCGCACTTCCAATAAGCTTTATCACACATTACGTGAATCCAGACGCTGGAGCAGGATGCTTGGCGTGGGTACGATAGGAGCGTTAAACGATGCCATTGCATCCGGCAGAGGAGAACAGATTATCCTGCTGCAGGAAGCATTGATGGAGGAGAGGATCGGAGCACTGGCAGAGCAGATTGCACAGCGGAAGGATGTCAAATTTGTTATGATAGCAGGACCTTCTTCCTCCGGTAAGACAACCTTTTCCAACCGACTGTCCATTCAGTTGTCGGCGAAAGGATTAAAGCCGCACCCAATCGGATTGGATGATTATTATGATGACAGAGAAAGATGCCCGCGGGATGAAGACGGAAATTTTGATTTCGAGTGTCTGGAGGCTCTGGATGTCAGACAGTTTAACGAGGACATGACCAGACTTCTGGCAGGCGAAGAGGTGAATATGCCGTCCTTCAATTTTAAGACCGGCAAGAGGGAATATCACGGAAAAACCCTGCAGCTTGGCGAAGACGATATCCTTGTGATTGAGGGAATCCACGGACTCAATGATAAGCTGTCCTACACACTTCCGGCAGAGAGCAAATTCCGCATTTATATCTCTGCCCTGACACAGCTTAACATTGATGAGCATAATCCATTGTCCACGACAGACTGCCGTCTGCTCCGCAGAATTGTAAGGGATGCGAGAACACGCGGAACAAGCGCACAGGAGACAATTGCGATGTGGCCGTCGGTCCGCAGAGGAGAAGAAAAGAATATCTTTCCATTTCAGGAGAGCGCGGATGTGATGTTCAATTCAGCGCTATTGTATGAACTTGCAGTATTAAAGGTTTATGCAGAGCCGTTGTTGTTCCAGATCCCGAGAGACAGTGAGGAGTATCTGGAAGCAAAGCGCCTGTTAAAGTTTTTGGATTATTTTCTCCCGCTTCCGACAGAGGGAATTATGCAGAGTTCATTAGTCCGCGAATTTGTCGGCGGAAGCTGTTTTAATGTTTAAAAACAAGGTGACTATGAGAACCCCGTAGAATAAAAAAACAGAAAGCTTCTTTCATGCAAGCATGAAGAAACTTTCTGTTTTTTATTCTACGGGGTTCTCATAGTCACCTTGTTTTTAAACATTAAAACAGCTTCCGCCGACAAATTCGCGGACTAATGAACTCTGCATAATTCCCTCTGTC
>JAQXZD010000118.1 GCA_029227035.1 Lachnospiraceae bacterium | reverse complement strand
GTTGATATAATCAGAATCTCCCGGATTCCCGCATTCATCAAAACAGACATCGGATAATAAATCATCGGCTTGTCATAAACCGGAAGCAATTGTTTGGACGTTACCTTTGTCAGCGGGTAAAGCCTTGTACCAGAGCCTCCTGCTAAAATAATTCCCTTCATATATTCATCCCTCCAATACTTTCCTAATCATACGAACACGTACCTGCTTTCGGAAGAATCCCACACCATAACAGATTACCTCCGAATACCCTTCTTCCTCAAGGTCAAAATCATACTTTTTCTCATCAATCTGGCGCAAGGCTTTCTCACTGGCATCATCAAGTTCCTTAAATTTTTTCGCGACTTTAAGCTCTATGATAACCGGAGGAATCGTAATGTCCTGAATGTATACGCACAGGTCAAATCTTCCTAGTCCCGATTCCCGATTTGACTTTACTGCATACTCCTTCAGATTCGCCATCAGTCCAAGCAGGAATCCGTGATAAAATCCTTCCTGTGTGTCCATATAACTGATGGACTGCAGGAGCTGCTTTCCAAGTTCCTCCGCAAAATGCTCCACATCTCCGGTCAGCATCGCATGATATAAAGGTGTCAGATCTCGCAACTTTACCTCGTCACGGAACCAGTTATCAATGGTGTTCTCATAAATATATAACAACTCATTATTTGGAATCATCATCGTCACATAACGGTTCACTCCATCCATGCGCATATCTACCTGACGAAGATACCCTGTAAAAAACAAGAAATTCCACAAATTCTCCTCTGAAGCGTAAATATCTTCATAGGTGATATCCTCATGTACCTTTTTCTCAATGGTTCCTCCGCTCGTCAAGGTCTCAATCTCCCTGCGCACGCCACTGTCTGCACGACTGATCAGATCCTTCACGATGCTGTTAGAACTGGTATTGCTCCACGCGGCAGTTGGAAGTGCATTTTCATTCGAGCAAAGCGCTTTCGTATAGTTTATCACACTCCAGGGATTATAAACTTCAGCATTTCCAAAGCGGTATCCATCATACCACTCTTTCATCACGCTCATCTTGTCCTCACGCCCATAGAACTGAAGCATCTCGCGCACTTCCTCTTCCACAAAACCAAAATGTTCTTCATAATCCGTATTTAAAATAGATATAACTTCCAGATTATTCAGTCCTGTAAAAATGGATTCCCTGCTGATACGCAGGCATCCCGTTATTACCGCAAATTCCAGATGGGGATTGGTCTTTAACGCAGACTCGAACAAAGACCGGATAAAAGCAATCATGGTATCATAAAATCCTGCATAATACGCATTTTCCAGCGGTACATCATATTCATCAATAAGAATAATCACCTTTTCCCCGTAAACGGTTTCCAGACACTGTGATAAAAATTTCAAGGATTTTGCATATTCAATCTGCTCCGCCTTCCGGTCTCTCAGCCGGATATATTTTTCTTTATCCGCTTCTGACACTCCATCGCACTGCAGAATCTCCGGATGTCTGGCAAACTCACAGGCAATGTCATCCATCAGACTGAGATAAGCCATCTCCCAGGTTGGCTGTTTTGCCGACTTCAAGGTAAGAGTAATAACCGGATAACGCTCCATCTCCGCCGTATAACGCTCCCCGGCATCCATGATTTTCATGCCTTCAAACAACAGCTTTCTGCTTATACCATCTACCGGTTTTTCAAAGAAATAACGCAGCATACTTAAATTCAGGGTCTTGCCAAAACGACGAGGTCTGGTAAAAAGATTTACCTCGCCCTTTTTGTCCAAAAGCTCCTTAATCAACCATGTTTTATCAACGTAATAATAACCTCCGGTTATTACTTTTTCAAAATCATCAATTCCGATTGGTAATGGCTTATATGGCATGCGTATCCCTCCTAACGAACTAAACAAGCTGGAAATATTATATAATATTCCCAGCTTGTTTGAAAGAGAAATGTTATTTCATCCTCTTTTCTACCCCTCATGCATCAGCACATCCATCATAAATTCATGCACTTTCTCCCCACAAGTACCATCCAGATTTACCGCTATTGTCTTAATTGCCTCCTTCTGACGTGCCATCGCGTCATCCAAACGCTCATTTACCAAATCATCCAGGAATTCCTCAAAAGGAAAATATCTGCTTTCCCTACGTGCAAACTCTCCATAGGTATAAGACTTTTCAAATCCATCTTCCCCATCAAGCAATTTGGCAAACTCCTCTGGAGCCAGTTTGGGAGCATACACGTGATACTCACCAGAACTCAGATTCAATTCTAACAATGCCCCATCGCGACGCTTTTGCAAAAGTAGCGTATTTGCATCCATCTTTTTTGCAAAATTCACAGTGCCATGCGCCTCCGGACTATATCCATTGGCTTCCTGCAAAACATCTTCAAAAAATTCTTCTGCCAGTAAGGCTACCTCATTGGTTTCAAGGTTTATGCTTACCAAACCATTGGCTGTAAAGGGAACTGCTATTAGCTGTTTCCCTGCCGAAATCAAATGCAAATGGGCAATTTTACACCCCTGAATATTAGAAAAAATTTGATAACTATCCGGCATGGCATAATTTGCCACCCGCTTTCCTGTCTTCAAATCCCAACCTTCCACAGCACTGGTGCGGGCATCTGACAGATACAGACACTCCTCTACCACTGCAACTGCTGAATAACAAGCACTCTCATCGCCAAAACGATATATCTGGTATCCTGCTGTTTCCATATCAAAGCAAAGAACACGATTGGAATACAAGGTTGTCATCCACACAAGCTTGTCCTCTACAAAATATCCGTATATATCCTCATAAATCTGCGTGTTGATATGCTCCTGCAGAGCACGGATTGGTTCTGCATATTCCTTCCACTGTCTGGTTCTGACATTATATTCCAAAATAATTTTTGTATTATTTGGAAAATAAAATACCCGATCTTTATATGCTGCAGTAAACCGAAGATTTAAAACCATCTTCCCATCAATCGAAGAAATCTGTTTCACACAATTCTTCTTCAGGTTATATTCCAAACATTCCTCAGGCCATAACGAAGCATAAAAAATGGAATCCTGAAGATTGGTTCCGCTTGTACATGCTGGCAACCACTTAGGCAGATTCTTCATTCCCACCTTCTGCGTCATATAACTCCACTTTTTGTCCTTCACTTCAAATATACTGCTAGACTCTATGGAAGTACAGTAATAGTTATCTCCTACTTTCTCGCAATCTGCAAGCAATACCCTTCGTCTTTCTTCTTCCGAAAAACCAACCGTAATATAATTATCTAATATAAATAATGGTTTTCCTGCCGCTTCAAATAAATTCACCACAGAGGATGCTGCCTCTCCAATATATCCATCCGCAATTGTAATAGCATTGATAATATCCGCCGTTTTATCTAAAATACCGATTTTTTCGTCTATAAAATACTGTTCCAGCTTTAAATAAACCGGTAATAACTGTGGACGCATTGATTCAATGGTAAATTTTAGCAGTGGATGTGGACGCCAAATCAGTACAACATCATCCCTCTGCCTTATTACCTCAAAAATATATGCTATTTTGCGAAGATATACTGCACCATCGCTTAAAAACTGAGCTAAACTTGTATTAAGCATTAAAGATTTTTTACCTTTTATCATGCATTTCCATTCTTCCGGCACTAAATTCATCCGACCGCTCGATCGAATTACCCGATCTAACTTTGGAGACCCCATAACAATTGCTTTATCAAAATATGGATACGGTTTTAATCCTTCTTTAAAAGCATCCGACTGCACCACAAGGTAATCTGCCTTCTGATACACGGAAAGCACTTTTTGCGGTTCAGACACCTGTCCTGTTGATACATAATACGGCACATAAAACAGTTTATTTACATATTTTTTCAGATTATAAGAATAATAATCCTTATGCACATGGGTAACATAATTATATTCATCATATGGATTATGCACAAAAGCTGCATCTGCCTTCTCTTCCAAATCATATTCCGTATAATCTATCACCGGTACATAAGAAGGGAAACGATCTATCTCATATTGATATATCCACTCTCTTTTCTCCGAATCAAAATGGTAATATGGAATTGGCACTACCTTACAATCACAAAGAGGGTCTTCTTTACACGAAAGCCAAATGCTCTCCAATGAGTCCCACATATCTGCTTTATATGGGAAAAAGACAATCTGATAACCTGCCTGCATCTGAGAAATCATCGCAATAACCTGCTCTAAAATATCATGAATCTGTTTCCCATAATTTTTCTTATCATCCGGATTCTCAGAAAGCAAATAGAAAACTTCACAAAGCGACTCTAAGCATGAGACAATATCTACCGAATCATCAACTTCTTTTTCCACTCTTTCACCCACAGTGATTACCGCTTCCTGAACATCCTGTAAAATTGTAATCAACACATCTGCATCCTGCTGAATTGCTTTCTTACACAACAAATCTACATCTTTTAAAATTCTTATTACCTGTTTCTTCGTCTCAACTCTCAGCATTCTGTTTTCCTTCATATAAATTATTAATGTATGCTCAACAAATTACTCTAATACAAATTAACACACTCGATAACTTTTCGAACCTCTTCCATTGGCATGGCCGAATATATTGGCAAACTAATCTCATGTTTTGCAATATAACTCGCCTGCTCATAATCTTCCCATGAATACTCATACTTTCGATAACATGCTGACATATATGGTGGAATCGGATAATGAATTTGTGTTTTTATACCTTTTTCCAGCAAATAATTCTGAAATTTCTGTTGATCATCTACTAATACCGGAAACAAATGAAAAACATGCGAACCAGATTCTCTTAATGCTGGTAACTTAACTTTTAAATTCTTAATGCCATTCAAATACATAGTTGCAATTTCTATTCTTTTTTTATTCCCTTCATCCAAATGTTTAAGCCCCACTCTTAGCACAGCGGCCTGCAATTCATCTAGTCTGGTGTTAACACCTTCTATTTCATTATGGTACTTTATTTTACTTCCATAATTCCGCAACATTCGCAATTTGTCTGCTAATTTATCATCATTTGTAAGCAAAGCGCCTCCATCTCCCAATGCTCCTAAAGGCTTAGTCGGATAGAAACTAAAACACCCTACATTTCCCCATGAACCCAATATCTTATTTTCAAAACTTGCTCCATGGCACTGTGCACAGTCCTCTATAACTTTTAAGGAATATTTATCAGCTATTTTTTTTATTTTATCCATATCGCATGCCTGCCCATATAAGTGAACTGCCATGATAGCTTTCGTTTTTTCCGTTATCTTTTCTTCAATTTTCTCCGCATTTATACACATATACTCATCGGAGTCAACAAAAACAGGGATTGCCTTATTTTCTGTCACCCCAATAACAGACGCAATATATGTTCCCGCCGGAACAATAACTTCATCACCCTCGCCTATTTCTAGAGCTCGCACAGCAAGAATAAGCGCATCTGTTCCGGAATTAACTCCTATGCAATGTTTCACGCCCATCCTATCTGCAAATTCTTCTTCAAACTTTTCCAATTCCGGACCCAAGATATACCAACCTGATCTCAAAACTCTTAATGCCGCCTCTTCATACTCACTCGCATACAGATCATAATTTCTTTTTAACGATGTATATTCCACCATCATATGTACCTCTCAAAACTATTTACAACCTACAAACTCTAAAAATTTATCATAATCTCTGATATAATCATTTTCATCATACAATTCAGATGCTAAAACCAACAAGACGCTATCTTCCGAAAAATCATACATCTCACGCCAAATATTATTCGCAACATATAAACCTTCATATGGTTTTTCCAACGACACTACCTTCTTTTCTTTCCCATTATCTAATAGAACTTTACACGTTCCATGTACGCAAACTAAAATTTGTTCAAGCTGCTTATGTGCATGAAATCCTCTTACCACACCTTCTGCTGTATCATACATAAAATAAACTCTTTTTATACGAAAAGGAATGTCCTTAAACTCCTCCAGTGCTACTAATTGTCCTCGTTCATCACCATGAGGTTGAAACATATATTTAATTACCTGCATCGCCATTTCCTCCAGAATATTTATTAAACTGTTTTATATATGTTTTATTATTACAGTAATCACAACCAAATCCCTCTTTAAAGGTTGCAAGACCTATATTTAAAACTTTCCCCTGATCTTCTGTACTGATTCCAAACGAAAATTTCTTAAATCCCTTTTCCCTTGCCAATAACATCGTATTATAGTTCAGAAATTCCATCGCATATAAATTTAAGTCTTCTTTATTCTGTGATTGCGCCAGATACTGCGTATGTAAAACATTTTTTCCAAAATAGAACAGCATTGTGGCTGCAACCAATTTAGCATCACGTTTATAAACGCCATAAAAATCTACTATATTTACAAGTCGCTTATTCTTAAACTCCAGCAACTCGTTAACAGAGTGAACTGGTTTCGCACCAAATTTTTTAAGATTTTGTGATAATAGACTATGAAACTCTTCTATTTCATGGTCTGTCTGTAATCTCCTAAATTGCAAATCATGTTTTAACGAATACTTATAATCTCTTCTTCTCGAACTACTCAAAATCCTTAACAAATCATCTGGCGCTTTTTCAATATCTACATAAAAACTAATCTCCGAGTAAGATTTCCAGCCTTGTTTATAATAAAAATAATCCAACAAGTCCATCTCTTTTTTACTAAAAATGTCTGAAGTCTGACTCATCTTTGCATCCACATAATGGTTATCTTTTAAGTATTGTTCGAGTCGCAAAAAAATATCTTGTAGTGTTTTAATGTTATACTTTTCCTTATGTAGCACAATTCCCCCGAAAGTACTTCCTTTATGAGAAACAAAATGTTTACCATAATCGTCCTCCACTTTACAGGCAGGTATTACTGCAACAATAGATGAACCTTGTATAACCAACAAAGATGCATCTACAAACCGCCCTTGCGGATGATAATTTAAAAAATCTCGTGATTGTAAAAAAGTTCCGTTAATACTATCATTTTTAATAAATCGATCCCATCTGTCTTCAAATTTATCTTCATACTCGATTATTTCAAACATTTCACTACCTTCATTCTATTTTAACTATACTACTTGTATATACCCCACACCTGTTTTACCCATACCATTTCCATTATAAAATATATATGTATTATTTGACGTTTTCAGCTTTACTGGATAGCATGCCATTTCTGAATCCCACCCTTGGGCAGATTTTTCTATAACAAAACTATCATCACATCTTGTCCATACAATTCCATCTTTTGAAACTGCACGACCTACAATATAGTCCTTTGTTACTAAGTCTCTCGTGTAAAACATTTCATACCCATTTTCTGTTTTATACACCTTCGGTCTACCTATACGATACTCATCATTTTCTGTTGTTACACATAAAGTTCTATCTACATTTTCAAAATGTATCCCATCTTTTGACTCCGTATACCAAATATCATAAACCGGATATGGTATGTTATTAATATATTTCCAATCATTGATAATTGCATAATAACATCTAAAAACACCTTGATCATATAAAACAGTATGTATACACCTACCAAATCTTCCTGTTGTGGTTCTATCTAATATAGGAGTTTCCGAATACCGTTTAAAAGATTCTCCATTGTCACTACTAATTGCCAATCCAGAAAATGCGTAAAACTTAACTTTCTGAACATGTTGAAATCCAACATAATACATATAAATCTGATTGCCAACACGCAAAACATCACCCAAAATAACTCCATTATCATCAAAACACCCCGGATTTCCTACATCAAGGGAAACTCTATCACTAATCTTAAGAATTTTTCGAGGATCATTTTCATCTACATCAATATATTTTATCCTGCTTACGCCTTCTGAATCTCTTGTACCTCCCCAAATCCTGATGATTCCGGGTTCTATAACCATCGCGTGAGGTGTCATAAATGTGTCTTTTTCCCACTCATGTTCCCCATTAGGACAATAAATTAAGCCCTTTTTCTTTAACATTTTTCTCACTTCCTTCTAACAACAGATTCCAAACTGCTCATATGCTGTTTTACTGAGTTTCTTTGCCGGACTGCCAATATAAACGCATCCTTTTTCCACTAAATTTTTGACCGTAAGCGATCCAGCCCCAAAAACAGTATCTTCCGCAAGTTCAACGTTATCTCCCAATGTTGCATTCACCCCGATAAAGGATCCTCTTCCAATGCGACAAAATCCAGAGATGCAGTCATGCGATGTTATCCAAACATCATCTTCTATCACTGTGCGATGCCCAACATGATTTCCACTCCATAGCACAACATTATTTCCAACTGTAACAAAATGCTGTAATGTATTATTTTCAAAAATAAATGTATTTTCTCCAACTTGAACGTTATGCCAGACAAACGCTCTCGAACTAATATATGAAGCACAATGATATCCTAGCTCTTTACATCTGTTATACAATCTTCTTCTTGGCCTATTCAGTTGCACATATGTAATTGCTACAAAAACGTCATATTCTTCTGGTGGATACTCTTTCTGAATTTCTTCAAAAGCAATTACCGGCAACCCATACATAATTTCTTTATCTTTATACTTACTCTCTACCGCAAAGGCTACAACCTGATATTCTGAATCATAAGTAAAATACTCGTATGCAATCTCTCCAAATTCTCCTGCGCCTATAATAACTAACTTCTTTGTCTTCGCTTCCATAATCTCTCCTTTCCAGCATCATTCAAGATATTTCTCTTTTATCCACTTATTTTTTGATTTTCTAAGATATTCTTGTAATCCCTGCTGTTTTAGTCTTGTTTCATAATACGAATGAAATAAACTTGTATCTACGTCTTCTTTATGATACAAATATAATGTATTCCTGCCCATCATAATGTTTTGCAAATTCTTTTTAAACTCCGAAGCCGAAATAACATATTGCGTATATCCTTTTTCAATCTTCATCCTTTCATCCTCAGACATTATCTCATCCACTTTAGCAAGTAATCGATCCATATCACAAAACACAAAGTCAACCCTTTCTGGATGTAACAACCAGGATTTTGGGTTCGCAATAGCATTTCCTTTATCTATTAGACACAATGGGACGCAATTATTCATTAATGCATATTGTGTCATTTGCCCCCCACCTACCGGATACGTTGACAAATAAAATTTTGCATGCCTAAGTACCTCGTCCAAGTCAGAGCGCTCTTTTATAACAAAAAATCTATCTTTATAGTTTTGTTCCATCTTATTAAGTTTGTCACTCTCATCATTTGTCGCATACACAAATTTTAGCTCCGGATATTTATCTAAAATACTCGAAACAATCTGCTCGTATTTATCACTTCCCGCTATTTTATATGCACTCCCCCCAGAAAAAACAAATTCTTCATCCTCCGAAAAGGGCATTCCTTGATATTCTGTATAATCCCTCTCCTCTGGATAATAAGGCAAAATAGCTATTTTTTTCTCATCAATTCTTCTATATTTCGTTGATATATTTGCCCCTACATTTCTAAATTCTATAGAACAATCTATGGCATCTGCTCCTATCCAAAATGTATGATCTGTTAAATTAATTAAATATTTTTTCACATCACCATACAAAGTTGCAAATACGCCCACACACTCTACATCCGTTGGCAATGTATATATAAAGCAATGATATGCTTTCGTCTTTCGAATAAGATTTTGCAAAAAAAACATTCGATCAACAACAGAAAGATTCGGAATCAATTCAAACTTCAAATTTTCAAACGAACTATACCGCTTGATAATTTCACCAGTATCCGGTGCATTTTCAAATAAGCACCATATCACCTGATATCCCAACTCCAACATTGCCTTAATATATATATTAGCAAGACCTCTATCTTTTAACCCAAACTTATCATAGAACAAAACAGCATTTTTATCCGCATTATCAATGAATGTCTCTCCTATGCATTCTTTCGCAGCTTTGCTTGCATATTCTTCTAATACCTCATCATAATATTTATAATCAAAATCATAATAAAAAGAGCAAAGAAATTTCGTACAGCATATTGCCTTTTCGTAATCCTTCTCTCCAAATGCTTCCTGTATATCTCTATTTACCGCATTTAAAAAACTGTCAATTGATGTAATCACTATGCTCTCCTCTATAATCAGCAATCAAATACTTTACAAAACAACTCGGGTTGATAGAACAACTCTATATTTTCTTCAATCTTCTCAACAGACCACTCCCACCATTTAATTCTCAAAAAAGATTCAATAATTTCTTTTTCGAACCGGTATTTAATGAGTTTTGCCGGAACGCCACCTACAATGGCATAAGGTTCAACATCTTTAGTTACAATTGCCCCCGCCGCCAGTATTGCCCCATCTCCAATATGCACACCTGGCATAATACATACATTTGCACCAATCCATACATCATTTCCTATTATAACGGGAGGATTATCCCTTATAGGACTTGTACAACATAAACTATTATTGCTATATGTTCCATTCCGTTTTAGAATTTCCATCTTTTTTTCATAATCTTGCAAATTCCAAAACATCGGATGGTCTATAAAAGGATGTGTTGTTACAGCTTCCATAGGATGATTAATTAATATTCTCGCAGTTTCATTTATAGAACAATATCTTCCAATTGATGCTGCTGCTGGAAACATTTTTAATAGTTCTTTATATCCATATGTATATCTTCCTACAAAACATCCATCATATACAATATCATTACGAGAAAAATTATCTGGTTCACACAACCAACAGAAATCGTCATGCTTGAACCCTTTTTTAAATAAGGCAGCTATCACAGTATCATCGAATCCCCATAAACTCACAATTACATAATCTGTATCACAATTTAATTCATCTGATAATATAACTCTTTTCCCTTGAAATTCCGCAAATTGTTTTGCTCTTTTATCTATAAATCCTTCGATTTGTATACCATGTTCTTCAAGCTTATCCTTAATTGCAGCTCCTGCTGCAGCAGCCCCCCAAATATAGATATTCTTTTTTTCCAACTTCATATTCGGAAGCTTTTCTTCACACCACAAAAGAAGTCTTTCCACTCTTTCTGTCATTCATTTACCTCATTAATTACTGTTTCTAAGGAAACAACTTTCCCATCGTAATGTTTTTTCAAACTTTTACATATTTCTTTATATATATGCACATTTGTAACAACAATCAAATCATAACCTTCCAAATTATCAGAAGGTTTTTTAACAGGAATTTCAAGCTTCAAGCCATCCGCATTCAAATCAATTATAGCTTTGACAATCACATCACTATTTTTTAATTCAGATAGCAAATGCTTTCCTAACATTCCATATCCATAGATAGCTATATTTTTATAATTGTGTGCTATAAAATATTCTGATATTTTAACGCCTTTTTCTGTGCATCCAAGCCATTTACTTAATATTTGACACTCCAAACAGAATCTTTCTTTTTGTTTCATCACAATTTGTAATTCATCTTTAGAATGTTCTATTCTATTTTCACCAGTATACTTATATATTTCGTTTTTATAATGTCTTTCTGCATATGCAATAGCTTCTAAATATCCATATTGCTCAGTTTCATCAGGCTCCATATACATTCCCTCGCCCCACTCATTCCAAGCATTTATAAACACATATTCATTTCCTGCCGCAGCGTTTTTAGCATACAATTCCGTTAAATAGATCTTAAATTTTTCTGCACTTCCATTAAATATAACCGTACCTGCGTTGCCTCGTCTTGGTGTATCATCATAATTTGAAAAACCTCCAAAAAATGAATGACTATCATTTTCCTTATGATTCAAAAGACTCCTCCAAACCTCATCATATGCCAAATATCGTGCTACTTCCATTCTGTTCTTATTTGTATATCTTTCTGGGAAGTCACGATCAATAGTAGTTCCCGGCTCTTGAAGCAACTGCATATCAAATATTTCTTTACAATCATTATTACAATTTGCTCCAATTAAAAATACACCAGAAAATCCTTTTTCACGAGCACACTCTCTCCAGCAATCAATCATTTCTTTTAAACACATAATGCTAGCTGGTCTATAAATCATTATTACAGGTTTTCCATCTATTTTTATGTATCGCTCATCTTTAAAAAATGGTACAAAATATTCAAAATGCTTTACCCACTCATCTTTTCTTCCGTAATCCTGCTCCAATAATACTCCATTTTCATTTTCGTTTGGCAATCTCTCCTGTTCGAAATTAGCAGCCCATATATTCTGATTTTCAACTGCACTCCAAGATCTGACCCAAGATTCATTTGCCCAATAGAAACAAAATGGTATTTTTATATCAGACCACTTCAATAAATTTTCAGCTGGTCTTTCCAATATTTTTCTTCCATCTTTAAACCAATAATGATATATGGCCACTCCATATAATCCATATTTATTCATCAACTCTGCCTGCCACTGCAAAGTTTCCTTTTTTTCCAAATCATACTGTCGATGATCCAATGGCTCCTTGGGTTGTATATGCCCTTCATACAATGGTTTTGCCATTTCCATTGCTTTCCAATCCGTATATCCTTCTCCCCACCATGCATTGTTTTCCTCAACATTATGATATTGTGGAAGATACATAGCTATTGTTTTCATGAAAATTCTCCTAACATTTATTATAACTTTACACTTCTATATACCAATAAATAGTTGCCACCTCTATCTTAACTCTATCGGCAAATTATCCAAAGTTAAATCTTTTTTATCAATACATACTATTTTCTCTTTTGAAATATTGTTTTCTTCCAAATATAGTTTCACTTTATCTACAATCATGTAATCAAGAATTGCTATTACCACATAATCATATTTCTCTTCATCTAATGAAAATAATACTTCCGCATCCGCTGAATCAACATTCAAAACAAGAGTACATAACTTCAAATGATTTATAATTTCGATTAAATTTGATGCAAAGGAACCTTTCCCATATACCACTAATCGAGAATTTAAACTAATTCTTGGCAAAAATGGTATTTTATTATTAAAATAATCGTCTGGTATATCATGTAACACTTCCATCATGGCAAAATATATCGACTGTACAACAAGTCTTTTACTTACATCATTATCTGAACCTATTTTTTTCAAATAATCCGTCAGTATTTTTAATCTATCAAACTCACCTATTTTCCATGTCCACGTTGTAGATTCTTTGTTTTGACAATAATGATAATATGCCTTTTTGCTTATGTAAATGGAGTTGATATTGAGAATCATCGGAAGAACTACCGCCAGATCCTCGCCCATTACTATTTCATCCGGAACCTCTTTTTGAAATCTTTCAAAAACGCTTTTTTTCATTACTTTACAACACAAGGACGCATTTATTACCTGACAAAAAAATGGTTCTTTATCCCCTGCTGTTTTTATTACACCATGAAACTTTTTTTCGTTATAATATCCTTCTTCTGGATAGTCTTTTCTCTCCGTCTGAAGTTCTCCAAATTCTTTGATAAAGGAACACGCTAGTAAATCAGGCTGAGTTTCATTTGCAATAGTCATCAGATCATCATATGCATCTTGTTCTATCCAATCATCAGCATCCACACAAGTAATATAATCACCCTGAACATGCTTTAGCGCTTCTTTTCGTGCCGTTCCAGCACCACCATTTTCTTTATGATATACCATTATTCTCTTATCAAGATTAGCATATTTCTCACAAATCTGCGCACTACCATCAGTAGAGCCATCATTTACAATAACTATCTCCAAATTTTGATAGTTCTGTGCTATCACACTATCTAAACATCTAGACAGATATTTTTCTGCATTATAAACTGGAATTATAATTGAGAGTTTATACATACTCCTTATCCTTTTTGTTATTTTAGATTATTTTGTAACAAATATATCTACCACACGTTGTCTTGTTAGAATATCAAACTGATTCGTAAGCACAAATTTCCCCGAATCCTCAATATACTTATGAAACCTTGGCAAAATGTTGATAATATGTACTTTTCTAGGTTTTCTATTGATACTCGCACATATATTATCAATTACCTTTTGAAACAAATCTTTTTCAAAAGGATCAAAAAAATAAAACCAGTTATATGCATCCAACTCCTGCATCACCAATGACGCATCACCATGTATACAAGTTACACTTTCACCATTTGGATCTAATCCAATATTTCTAAAATTTGACATCAATGTATCATATACATTATCTGCATACTCCACTCCGCCTACTTTTTGGAATCCATAATCCAAAAAAGTAATCATTGCCGATCCTTTCCCACACCCAAAATCAAATATGGCATCATCACTTTGAGGAACACAGTGACACTTATCTAAAATTGGAAATAACTCTTTCGGTGACATATTAACACAAGCGTGCATACCATCAATTGAATTAGTAAAATCATCCACCGCAATTGGATTGACCACATCACAATTATATATTTTCTCTAGATAACGCATAAACTGTACATTTGTATCCGCCATGGCACGATTGTAATCTTTACCATATATAGCCTCATTCATATCGAAATAAGTCTTATTTTTTACATAGCCATGTAATTCTAATAATCCTCGAATTTCTTTCGTTTCTGCCGTACACAACCATACTACTGCATCTTTAACATCTTTATAATTAAAATCAAACAACGAACTTCTAAACAACGGCAACTCATATGGGATTGTATTGGAATACTCTTCCGTTATGATGTAGTCTGGCTTAAGGCTATGATAATACTCCGCATACCATGCTACAAATCTTCCCGAATAACCATATCCATAAATAACAATCCTTTTATCCATACACTGATGCATAACCGCATCTAATTTATCACGAAATTCATCTAGCACCTTTAGCATGAAATTCTCTACTGATTTTTCAATATCAATCTACTGATTCAGCGCTCTCTTTAACTGGAACAGTACCCGTTCCATCATATCCTTCGGTGCTACTGTTATTCTTAACCGAAGTGCATCTTTATCTGTAAATAGTCGAATCAGAATATTATTTTCTTCCATGTAAGCACGCACTTTATCCGCATCTGCATTTAACAACTTGATAAACACAAAGTTTGATTCTGAACGATATGCTTTTACTCCATTCAGCTTATTTAATTCCTCGGTAAACCATTCTCTTACAGCATTTGATTCTTTTTTCATATTTTGATAATATTCCTGATCCCTAACTGCTGCTATTGCGATTCTTCTACTAATTCCACAAGCTCTGAAAAGCGGCAAATCTAATCCAATTGTCCGTCTAAGCGGATAACTGCACATTCCATAACCAATTCGAATATCTGCTAACCCATAGAACTTTGAAAATGTTCTGGTAATTACAACATTGCTGTACTGTGTAATAATCTTTTTTTCAAACTTATTGTCATCATTTCCATATCCCCAATATGCTTCATCTAACATAATAATAGAATTCTCATTTTCTTTGATAATTCGCTCAATATCCTCATAATCTATTCCACATCCTGTAGGCATCTGTGGAGATGTAATAACAATAATCTTTGGTGAATATTTCTTTGCCTTTGTTAAAATATCTTCTATATTATATGCATAGGTATCCTCCAGCTCGCGCACTTCATAAGTCACACATTTTGCAAACTTAGCATCTGCTACGCTCTTATAATAACTCCAACCTGGTGTTGGTATCAGAACAATATCATTTTCATTTAATAAGATACTTCCGATCGACTTAATAACCTCTGCGGAACCATTATGCACAAATATATTATTGGAAGATATACCAGTCGTTTCTGCTAACACCTGTACTAATTCGTCCTCATGACCTAAATCGTACAAATACAAATCTTCCATCGTAATGTTCTTTAAGACTTCCAAACATTTCGGTGATGGTTTGAACAGATTCTCATTCAAATGCAGACGTCCATTCTTTTGTACCGTTGGTACCGAATGATATGATTTTACTTCAGAGTACTTTGAAAACACCTTAATTACGGTATTATCTTTATCCAAATTCTCATCAATAAACTTCTGAAAATCCGGATCATACTCCTTAATTTCTTCTAATGTATCAAATTCCAAGATACTCTGTCCCGGGCGTTCCTTTTTCTTTAATTTCAGTTCTTCAATATGACGAATATGAAAATCATCCATAAGCATATTGCGCACTTCCATATTATCCCACTCGTCATTCATAAATTGACAAAACTTCTGTGAAAAATTGCGGTTAAAAAATGCATCTCCAATTGTATACCATGCACGCTCTCCCCCCCTATGGATTCTTGAGATATAACCATCCTCTCCAATTTCTTCCACACAAAATTCATCACAATACTTTTCAGAATATACACACGAATAATATGAATCATAAATATACTTTTGAAAAACATTCTCTTCATAATAATTATCCGAACATAAAATATAAGAATTCTTCATATAGTCTTGTGCCGCATAAAGCGATGCCATATTGTTATACTTGTCGTAATCTGGATTATTTACCAGAATAACTCCATACTTTTCTTTTAAATATGCGAACTTTTCACTTAAAAAACCTGTAACGACAACAATTTGTTCAATACCTGCTTCTAAAAGCTGTTCAATTTCACGTTCAATCAGAATTTCTCCCTTAACTCGAAAAAGTCCCTTAGGCATAACATTAGACAATGGCATACATCTGGCACTATATCCAGCTGCCATAATAATCGCATTGTCCACGCGGTATGGCGCCAGTTCTTTCACTTCTTCATCTGTTGCAATACCTTGTTCTACTCGTTTCTTTATCTCCTCAAATCTAGTTATCTCCACTGTCTTTCTATATCCTTTCATACAATTTGTATTCTATAAATCACCCAACTCAATTTTAACTGAGGTATGCTTTGGTATTCTCTCCTTTTCTGGCGGTGGTGTCATATAATCCGGGCCAAATAAATATGACAAATATCCATCATAATCTTTTGGCGCCAGAAATTTATGGTTCTCAAATTCCAATTCACAATACTCGTCCATCCAACTTCGCAAATATCCCTTTGCTTCTTGCTTATACCCCCACGCCGGTGTCCTTATCAATCTAGTTTTCTTCTTATTATATTTATAGGCCAACCTTTCAAACTCCCTGCATGACACTTCTCTTGGAATATGTCTTAAAATTCTATACACCCCTCGCTTAATTGGATTCGGATCATGAACAGCCCCCACAGGAGAATATGCAATTTTTCTAGCCATAAAACACCTATAATTATAAATTAACTTTGCTATACCTTTTTCCGGCATATTATCACACGGAAAAATATCAATAAATATTCCTCTCTGCATTGTCAGCATTTCTTGATTTTGTCTACTGAAATAAGTACCTTTGCGCAATATTCTGGCATATCCCCAACGATACCCCGAATCTGTATGATATGTCTGTAGAAAATACTTATCTGGATTCAACTGAGTCTCACAAATTTTACAAAATTTGTCATAATCATCTCTAAGCATTCGAACATCAACATCATCATCCCATGGAATAAAACCTTTATGTCGTACAGCTCCCAACAATGTTCCCCCATCCAGTTCATAAAATATGTTATTCTCTCTGCAAATCCGATCCAACTCTATAAGCATGTCTAGCTCAACCATCTGTATTTTTCGAATTAACTCTGTTGTATATTCTACTGTTTTCACTTATCTAACCTCACACAATATAAAAGCTGACGTATTTCAATTTACGTCAGCTTATCCATCACATAATACTATCCCTACAACACTCGGAGCCTAATCTTTAATCTCTCACCATTCATTTTTAATCATCCATGATGTTTTCTCTGACGTTCCCTGTCAACCTATCCTATATATCGGATAATGTCAGAAAATGTTTATAGTTTATGATAACTTTATTCTATATCGTATCTAATTCAAATACAGTTCCGGCACATTTGTAATTATTTCTGTAACCCCAAATACCTGATATCTCTCCATGTTTTTCTCTTTTAATTCTACATTCTGGCCAAACAGCGGTTCATCTCCCCCCCACGCACGAACAGGCACATGATATTCACCTTTTAAAATATCCAATGCTTTTACACATGGATGAAGTGCATCTGCATGATACTTTTCTGCTCCTTTAAGGCAATCATGAATGCTTACCGCAAGAATCCCAGTTTGTGCTGCCGGACACAATTCTTTAATTAGCCCCATTGACTCATGTAAAAACGAAGAATATAACACATAATCTCCCAATCCACTTTCATCTACTATATCTAAAACCTTCTGTTCCATTCCTTCATACCGTACCACACTATTTTTTAATTCTATATTAATTTTCTCTCCTCGTTCTAAACAGAATGGCTTCATCAATTCCAAAACTTCTCTGAGAGTCGGAATATATTCTATTTGTCCATCTTTTCCCTGTATAGTAAGTTTTTGAATCTCATTTAATGTATAATCAATCACTGCACCAGTGCCGTTTGTTGTCCTGTCAACCCTCTCATCATGAATTACAACCACTTCACCATCTTTTGTAAGCTGTACATCCAATTCAATACCTGCAATTCCCTCTAATTCTGCCGCCGCTCGAAATGCACTAAGCGTATTTTCCGGATAGCCCATACTGCATCCCCGATGCCCCCAGATTTTCATTTTTTTCTTATCCAGATATGGTTGTTTCCATTCGGTTCGATGTGCCAGAAAATCCTCCATCTGTTTCGCCATCCAAATACTTTCGGATGGAGTTACACCAATCATCTGATTCATTACTTCATTCCAGTTCATTATACGTAATCCTAAAATTTTTTCTACAAATACACCAATTTCATAACGAAGTCCCTGCCCTTCAAATACAGCATCATAATACTCTACATTGTTTGAATCTTCATAGTGAATTTCAATTTTTCTTGTCAGCCACCATGGCGAAGGAACCAATATATATCCCTTCGTTCCAGCTATTATCAACTGTCCTTCTGATTTCACACCTAATCCGGTCTTTATTGTAGCTACTGCATCTTCATACTCAATTATATTTTTGGTATATGCATCAACCCCAGTAATACACGGAAGTGACCAAACAAATCCCTGCCTATTGTTTTTTCCAAGTAATTTTACAATTGGTAATAGCGTATATGTGCCAAATTCTGTAAAACTCCCCCCATATCTCTGATTCCATATTTCACGAGTATTAGATGAATACAACCTTGTAAAGCACGCCTCTACATCATGTATTTCGCCAATCCTACCGCTCTTAGCAAACTCTAATATCTGCTGAAATCCAGGACAATATGCCGTCTTAATGCCCTCCATAAGAATACATTCTTTTTCTTTTGCAATTTGAAATAATTCCCTTGCTTCTCTCTCCGAAAACGTCATTGGTTTTTCACACAAAACATGAATCCCATTACTCAACAATAATTTTGCATAAGCATAATGTGTCTCATGCGGAGTTGCAATATATACAGCATCTGCTTTCCCTATTATATTTTGAATATCACCTATATACTCTGAAATGTTATTCTCTTCTGCAAACCTATGTGCACTTTCTATATGCGGATTACAAACTACTGTAATCTCAATATTATCAATTGTTCTTGCTTCTGGAACAAAACGTTTTGCAATTCTCCCCGTTCCAATGATCCCCAATCGTATCATGCTTTTTACTCCATTCATTTCCCATTATTTTGGCATACTCTATTCCATACATTGTTCAAACCACATCTCCTCCTGTTATTCCTATGACTCCTCAAAATCTCTAATCCAATCATTCCTATCTTTAGAGTTCTTCTTTCCTGTTCCATCTATTTATGCTTTCTTTTCATAAATTCTTCTGTGATGGCAGCCATGGTAATGGCTTCCCCCGCAGTCAATTTATAATCCTTCTTATTGATGCCGTTAATCTTGGAGACAAACTCACTAATCTCATATCGAAGCCCATCCCCCTGAAAATTCGGTTCATAGGTTTCCACCTGATTGGGATTCTCATAATGGACTTCAAATCGTCTGGTAAGCCACCATGGAGATGGTGCTAATATATATCCCTTTGTTCCCGCAATCACCAGTTGGCCTTCCGACTTTACTCCTACCCCCATTTTGGCAGAAGCCATTCCATTTGGATATTCCAACTGCAACTTTGTATAAAGATCCAATCCCTCTTCATTACAGATACTGTTAAAGTGCAATGCCTGATAATTTTGACCTAATAATTTTATAATTGGAAGAAGCGTATAACTGCCAAATTCCAAAAAACTTCCGCCATATTCAGCATCCGTACGCTCCCTTGATTTTGGATCTGCAAGACGGGTAAACGTTGCCTCCACATCTTTAATCTCCCCGATTTTTCCGCTGTGTGCCACGTTGAGCAGTTGTTGAAATCCCGGGCAATATGCCGTCTTAACCGCTTCCAGCAACACCAACTGCTTCTCTTTTGCCAGAGCATACAGTTCTTCTGCTTCTTTTCTCGTGAAAGCCACCGGCTTTTCACAAAGGACATGCTTGCCACTTTCCAGTGCTCTTTTTGTATAATCGTAATGAGTCTCATTTGGAGATGCAATATAGACCGCATCTACCTTTTGCAAAAATTTTTCATAGTTCTCCGTATCATATTCAATCTCACATCGCTTGGCGAACTGCCTTGCACTCTTCTCCTCCGGATTAAATGCCCGAACCAGATGAATACCACTGACATACTTTGCCTCTGATACAAATCGGGGAGCAATCCGTCCGGTTCCCACGATACCGGTACGAACAATTTGAAAACTCTTATTTCGGAGAATCGTAGATGAGATATCCGGGGTTCGTTCCAGATATACCACTTCACAAAACGCTTTCAGGTAATCATAAGTCCCCATCCAATCAGACCCTAACACAAAGATATCAACACCATATTTCTGTATATCTTCTATTTTTTGTCCATCATGATCTTCAACAATGATTTCATCCGCAAAACCTGTTCTCTTTACATTCTCAATGCGTTCCATAATCGGATCAATCACATTGACTTTACCTCTTGCTTCGTCAAAGTGTTCTGTAGTCACTCCTACAATGAGGTAATCACCTAATGACTTTGCTCTCTGGAGAAGCTTATAATGTCCCTCATGAAACAAATCAAATGTACCATAAGTTATGACTTTCTTCATTCCTTCTCCTCCTACTAAAAAAGCCCAGCATCTTCGATGCTGAGCTTCTGTCTCTTCTCTATTAGCGACTCCATTCGCACCTAACAATGTCCTTATTGCTACGGTTTATTTTATCTCTTATGTATATCGGCAAATTTCGCCAATTTATTACCCTTTATTTTACTGCTTTTTCATATTCTTCCTTTGAATGATCACTTGTGGCTCTCGCTTTTGCTACTGCCTGATCCCAGCACTACTCAAACTTTGTTGTATTTATGGGCGGTAAAACTATAGGTGTCATTCCCGGTTGTGTAGTTAATAAAGTAACTTGACTACGAATAAAAGGAAACATTATCGCAACTGTATTAGTTTTTACTATATTCTCCTCCATTTCATATTTATCTGCCTCGTATTTGAAATGTGCCCTTGCAACAATCGAAACCGACAAATCTGATTTTTGTACTAATAATTTTAGTTCCACATCATATTCATGTTCATCTGTTTTTGTAATATTACGTTGTAAATCAGCTTTACATTCACCGTTTTCCACTTCACGCGCACGTTCAACAGAGCATGAACTAAAATACAAATTATCCATTTTCAAATTAGATCTCATCCTATTTAATTCCATATGTACCTCTTTATGCAGCCAATCCAACATTACTACTATATGCAACATTCATTCCATCATCCATAATAAATTGCACATCAAGAGAAATATTTTCATAACTTAAAGCACTTTCAAAACCATCTACCTTTTCTGTACTACTCTTATCATTAAGAAAACTAGCTCCAAAAATCCCAGCAAAAGTGTCTGGCGAGTCACACTTCTTTGCTGAAATTTCACAATCGAATTGTTCTTTGGCATACTTAATAAAATCATCTAATACCATTTTCTCCATCTGCTTTTCCTCCTTAATGAATATTTTTAATTATATTTTTATCCTTAACACAATAATAGACACCTTTCCCACACCAACTATCAGAACGACCTCTTACCTCAAAACCATTAGTTTTTATTTTCTCTGCCGATTCTTCATCTGTTCCATGACTTAATTCTCTATATGTTTCTTTATACATCCTACTCATCCCCTAATAGTACATTATCACCTAAAAATTAACACTATACACCCACCTATAGATTTTCTAAATATTTCCTATTATGTATATTTCTATTTCATCCCCATCTCCAGCTTCTCATACATCTTCCTGTTGCACGGTATTTCCTTATCCGTCCCATCCTGATTGAAGATATGCGCATACCCCTGGCTTTTACGCCCCGCCGGCTCTACTTCATACTGCATATGATCGACCATTCGCATATCCGCAATGTCTGACATTCCCATCATATTAAGGAAATAAATGTAATGCTCACTGCGTCTCAATCGCGGTGCCAGCGTCTCTGCATGTTCAAATTCTTCCTCCAGTTGTTCCATACTGCACCCATACTTTTCACAGAACTCTCTGATATTATACAGATAGTCTTTGGAAAGAAATCCGATGGCAACCACCAGCATAAAAATCTTACCCCTTATCAATAATTCTCCAGAAAATGGTGTTTCACACCATCCTGTTTATATGCAATTACGGTACTCAGATTCACATTCTCTACGCTCTTGAAAATATTTCCCTCTACGAAAGGATTTGTCTTTTTCAGCTCCCGTATGAGTTTTTTGATTTCCAGACGCTTGGAATTGCTCTGTCCGTCCTCCTGACAGGAGGAGCAGGTATCCGTAAATTTGCAGGCACATTGAATAAAATGCAGATTGTTTGCATCCCGCCATGCTTTAATATCATCCTCCCGGACCAGATACAGTGGGCGTATCAGCTCCATACCTTCAAAATTCGTGCTGTGAAGCTTCGGCATCATGGTCTGCATCTGTGCTCCGTAAAGCATCCCCATGAGGATGGTTTCAATGACATCGTCATAATGATGTCCCAACGCAATCTTGTTGCAGCCAAGCTCTTTCGCCTTGCTGTACAAATGCCCCCTGCGCATCCGGGCACACAGGTAGCACGGAGATTTTTCTATATGAAATACGGACTCAAAGATGTCCGATTCAAAAATGGTAATCGGAATCTTCAGCCTTTTTGCATTATTCTCAATGACCTTCCGGTTTTCCGGGCTGTATCCCGGATCCATCACCAGAAACTTTACATCAAAGGCAAACTTGTTATGCCTTTTCAGCTCCTGAAAAAGCTTTGCCATCAGCATGGAATCCTTCCCTCCGGATATGCAGACGGCAATTCTGTCCCCTTCCTGCACCAGCTCATATTCGGTAATTGCCTTCGTGAATTTGGTCCAGATTTTCTTATGAAAGCGCTTGCGAATGCTTTTCTCCACTTCCTCGCAAAACGCATCGATATCTTCTTCCTGTTCTTCCCTGCCGACTGCTTCCATCAGCCACGCAAGATAACCGCCCTTTAAGCTGTATGCCTCTATTCCGGCAGCCCGCAGCGCCTCAACCGCCTCTACGGAAGTCTCTCCTTTTTTGCAGTAAACCACTGCTTTTTTTCCGTCCGACTCCTGCAGTCTCTCCTGCAATTGCGCGGCCGGCACATGTATTGCATCCGGTAAGTGTCCATAAGAGTAGGACATCTCATCCCTCATATCATATAAGAGATAACTGCCTTTTTCCCATGCCGACAATTCCGATACGGTAATTTCCTCTATATGTTCCATAGGTATATTCCTTCCTCAACTTCTTCTATTCTGCAAGGCATATTATACCTATCTTTTCATTAGGTTTCAATTCCCATTTACTGCAAAAAGTCCTCGTCCGTCATAATTTCGGCAAATTTGTGATTCATGGATGCCATGAAAACTTTCTGCACAATATCCGCAGGAATTTCCTCCCCATTCCACTCAAGTCTCTTGGTGGCGCAGGCATTTTCGATCAGTGTCACCGGATAGCCGAAATCCTTTGCTACTCTGACCGTCGTATCCACACACATATGCGTCATCATACCACATACCACCAATTCTGATACTGATGCCTTCTCCAGTTCTGCAAGAAGTCCTGTTTCATAGAAACTGTTGGGATAGTGTTTTGAAAACACCTTCTCTGTCTCCAAAGGATGAATGCCCTCATGTATCTTCACCCCTTCTGTATCCGGTGCAAAAAAGGCGGCATCTTTCGCCGCAATATGCTGGATATAATAGACCGGAAGCCCTTTTTCCCGGAAATGTCCCAACAGCCGTTTGATTGCTTTCAATGCCGCCTCCGGCTCATGCAGCTCACAGTTCCCACCCGGGAAATAATCGTTTTGTACATCGATGATCAGTAATGCTTTCATTTTATCAAATCCTTTCTGTCGTTTATTTATGCAAAAAGGATATAAGATAATCTTCGTCTTGTAAATTACTTACTTTTTTGTATGTATGTTAATAGGAGATTCCTTTCTCATCCAAAATGTCCGTCATACCATGCTCCACCATGTATTCAATTCCGATATCCTGCATGATCTTGACAGCCTCCAACATTTTTTCTCCCTTATCGGTCAGAAAATATTCCACCTTTAAGGGAAAACCCTCATAAGAATTTTTGTTGACCAGACCGAACTCCTGCAATTCGTGCAACTGCTCCAGAAGCATTTTCTGACTAATGCCAACAATATTGTGATGCAGCTCCGAAAAAGAACAGGTGCCTTTTCTAAGCTTGAAAATAATGATCGGTTTCCATTTTCCTTTTGTAAAATCATGCACTACTTCCAAAGGACAGGTATAGCTTTCTCGAATCTTCATTGCTGACCTCCTTTTGTAATATTGTCTATTATTATAGCATGCAGCAATATATTTCTCTACAAATTAATTTTTCTCTTTACAAACATAGGAAAAGATGATATGTTATACATACTGACGGTATGTATACGAAATATTTCAGAAATGGAGGCAGATATGTCGAGAAACAAATATCCGGAAGAAACACATGAACTGATCTTAGAGGTTTCCGCCAAACTCTTTATTGAAAAGGGATACGACAAGACTTCTCTGCAGGACATTATTGACGGGCTGGGTGGTATGACCAAAGGTGCTATTTACCATCATTTCCGTTCCAAAGAGGATATTCTGATTGCGGTTGTTGAGCGCATGTGTGAGAAAAACAGTGATGAAATGGCACAGATTCGTGATGATCCTTCTCTGAACGGAAAAGAAAAGCTGGAGAAAATGTTTGCAGATTCCTTATCCAATCCGCGTCAGGAAGATGTGTTTTCCGTAACCCCGAATCTGATCGAGAATCCGAAGCTTCTATCGTATTATCTGAAAATGGTAGCCTACACGGTTGTTCCGGACTATGTTGTTCCGATAATTCAACAGGCTGTTCAGGATGGCTCCATTCAGACAGAATACCCACAGGAACTCGCAGATATGATCATGTTTCTAACGGATGTATGGATGAATCCCGCTGTCTTCCCACTGTCGGATGAACAGTTGACGAACCGGATCCTGCTCATCAATGATCTGTTAAAACCTCTGCATATCGAACTGATCAGCAAAGAAATGATCGCCTGCATGAGTGATTACAGAAAAATAGCTAACCGACAAAATGCAACAGAAAGGAAAAAATAAACATGTGGAAAAATAAGAATTTTATAATGGTTGTGATCGGGCAGATCATATCCTTGTTCGGCAATACAATATTGAGATTTTCCCTGCCGTTATATCTGCTCAGTGAAACCGGTTCCGCAGCACTGTTTGGAACCGTAAGTGCGTGTGCTTTTATTCCGATGATCGTGCTAAGCCCGATAGGTGGAATATTTGCAGACCGTGTAAATAAACGTAACATAATGGTAGTGCTTGATTTCTCAACCGCCCTGCTGGCACTCCTGATAATCCTTTTATTAGGCAAAATGAATCTCGTGATGCTTTTATTTATTGCCTTGTTCCTGCTCTACGGTATCCAGGGCGCATATCAGCCGGCTGTGCAGGCAAGCATTCCGGCTCTTCTCCCGGATGAATACATTATGCAGGGAAACGCAGCAATCAATCTGGTCAGTTCCTTTTCCGGTTTGATCGGTCCGGTTATTGGCGGAGCCGTTTTCGGTTTCTTTGGCATTATGCCAATCCTGTATGTCAGTATCGCCTGCTTCTTACTTTCAGCTATTATGGAGATATTTATAAAGATTCCTTTTGAAAAAAGACCTGCTGAAGGAAATATTTTTGCAATCGGATTTACAGATATCAAAGAAAGTGCACACTATATGTGTCGGGAAAAACCGATCATCATGCAGTTTTCTCTTGCCATTGCCGCAATTAATCTGATTGTGAGTGCACTTATCATGATCGGATTGCCGGTAATCGTAACGCAGATGCTTGATTTTGATGCTGAGACAGCCAACCGGTTATACGGATATGCAGAGGGTGCTTTGGCACTGGGTTCTCTTGCCGGCGGCATTGGCGCAGGAATACTTGCCAAAAAGTTAAAACCACAGAATGGATACTTATTATTATTGTATGATGCCCTGACACTAATTCCGATCGGATGTGCGCTTCTCCTTCCGATGCCTGCTATGGTGTCCTACATAATTATTATGGTAAGCTGTTTTGTTATGATGTTTTTGGCAACTTTATTCTCTATTCAGATTATGTCCTGCCTGCAGATGATGGTTCCGGGCAGCCTGATCGGAAAAATCATTTCCTGTGCTATGTGCATCGGAATGTGTGCAACTCCGATTGGCCAAGCACTCTACGGCGGGCTGTTTCAGGTGTTCGGGAAACAAGTCTTTGCCATATTCTTTGTGGTGGCAGTCCTGACAATTCTGTTAGCACTGGGTATGAAAAAAATATTTATGAATCTCGGAAAAGAGATGCATGCAATGTAAACAAAAGCCCCGGCATACATGCCGGGGCTTCATAATGATTATCCAATATGCTCAAAAAGATATTTTAATACTTCATCAGAAAACTCTTTTGCCTGAATTCCGACTTCGTATGTCCCATCTTCCTGCTTCACCATACGTGTTACGGTCGCATACATGATAAGTGTCTGTGCCACAATGATAATATCTTTTCCAACCAGATCCGGACTGTCCGCCGGCATGATGATACCCATGCCAAGCGGGCTTACGTCTTTGACATCCACATAGATCTTCTCTTCTGTGTCGCAGACAACAATTACACTTTTCTTGCGGAACTCAATTCGGTTAATCTCTCTTCTTTCTTTCATAATACATATTCCTTATTTCTCATCTTTTCGAGATACAACTTCTACATTTTTCTTTTTGTTCAGGTGTCTTCTGTACATCTCTTCACCTGCTACTCCAAACACTGCAACAATCAGGAGCCACCACCATGACATCTTCTTCTGTGTCTCATCTTCTGCCATTGCACTCTTTGCTACTTCTTCATCATCAATTGTAGTAGCTTCGTTGGTGTCCTCATTCTCCTTTACATCGGCATCTTCATCCAATGCACCATCTGCAAGCGGCACATCCTCTTCGTCAATGTCTACCGTGGTATCTGCTGCTGCAACGTTTACTCTGGCATTTGTTGTTGTAGTAGTCGCTGTTGCAGTTGTTGTTGCACCCGCGTTATTGGCATTGCCACCGTTTCCGCCGTTATTGGTGTTGCCACCGTTTCCACCGTTATTGGTGTTTCCACCATTGTTCGTGTTGCCGCCGTTTCCGCCGTTATTGGTGTTGCCGCCGTTTCCGCCGTTATTGGTGTTGCCGCCGTTTCCACCGTTATCGGTGTTTCCACCATTTCCGCCGTTGTTAGTGTTGCCACCGTTTCCGCCGTTATCGGTGTTGCCACCGTTTCCACCGTTATCGGTGTTTCCACCGTTGCCACCATTTCCACCTGGCGGTGTAAGTGCTGCAACCTTATCCTTATAGGTTTTCTCGGCATCCTTAAGAGTATCTGCGGTATCCTTTGCATCCTTAAGTTTTGCCTCTGCTTTTGAAAGCTGTGCTTCGAGATCTGCCAGTTTTGCAGCCGTTGTGGTCTTCTTCTTCTCCAGAAGTTCAATCTGATTCTTAAGAGTATCGACTTTCTTCTGTGCATCTGCCACAGCATCGTCTGCTGCTTTAGCCTCTTCTACAATTCTGTCATAATCTGCTTTCTTCTTCTTAGCTGTCTCAATATAATTACGAAGTCCCTCGTCTGTCTTCTCATTCAAAAGAATATTGCCTGCAAGATAATTTGCATTCGTCGGGCAGTTCTTATCATAAACCGGATCTACTTTATCCTTATAAGCCAATTCTGTTGCATAACCGCTGACCTTAGAAATCTCAACACCATCTGCAACTGTTACCGTTGTAGCTGTGTAGGTTCCGCTATACTTATAGGAAGTCTCGGTCTCTGACTTTGTGCTGGTCTTTATGCTGGTTGCAACTGCTTCATTTGTCTTAACCTTATTCTTAGAACCGGTTACCTCCTTAGACACTTTCTGAAGAACACTATTAGAAACAGATTCCTTCTTTGCTGCTTCTTCTGCAGCTTTCTGGGCTGCTGTACTCGCTGCTGATGCTGTCTTCTGCTCATCGGTTGCTGTAACTGATTGACTTGGGATAACATAGCAGGTTGCTGTTCCGAGATCCCAGTTAAATTCTTTGATATCAATAAACAGACCGCCCTGTTCCTCTATCTTCTGCTTTATTGCTTTGGCAGCTTTATCCTTGTTTTTATCGCCTTGGAATATATCTTTGATATCGTCCCACAAGGTATACTTGACTTCCTGCGTCTCATATTTTGCGTAAGTAAGAGTAATGGAAGAATCTGCCGTTGTTGTATACTCATCCGCCCAGATTTTGTTATCCTTTGTCTTGTTAACCTGAACATTACCGTTACTATCTAGCAGATAATAGCCGTTATCCCACAATTCATCTTCTGCATCTTTAATTGCATCCTTCTTGATATTTTTTGCAACATCACTTGCTTTTGACCAGGAATTCTCTTTAATTCCACCCATGTCAATCGTTGCAGTAAATGCAGATATATAAGTAGCACTTCCGGTATATGTTGTTGTTTTTTCTTCGCTGATTTTCACATCTGTCGCAACATCCGTAACCTTTTCACCGTTTGCAAGCTTCTCTGCTTCTGCTGCTGCATCTGCCTTTGCCGCTGCCTCAGCTTCTGCCTTAGTTGCATACTTCTTATCGGAAGAAAGTGACACCCCGGAATAGGTCTTGGTTGTTGTGACATCACCCTTCTCAACCTTTGTATAAGTATCTGTTTCTGCGTCATAGACATAATCTACCTTTGTATTGTCAACTTCAACATTGGTAGTCACATTACCTTTCTTTGTCTCTCCCGCTGTTACCAGAGTTGTTGTAGTGCCGTCTGCATTAACCTTAGCATATACCGGTTTCTCATCAGATCCGACATTAATAATCTCTCCTGAATCGAGCTTATTCTGAAGCTCGCTTTCCGGACAACTATATTCTGTATTTCCTTCTGCATCATTAATAACGTACTGAGCTTCTTCACCCGGAGTTACAAGAACATCCTCGAACGTCTTCTCAAAAATAACAAGATTCTTCTTCTCGTCCAGCTTGTAGTTATAATATGCCGTCTGCTCTTCTCCGTTATTGTCTTTATACTTCACAGTGAAGAAGTTCTTGGAATCATCCGCATATTTTGTCACAACATTACTGATAACCTCTTTCACGTTATCCTGCTGTGGAAGATAATAATTATTCATGATGGCAATGAAGAGTTTATCCTGCTCATTCCAATCAATATCTTTATGCGACTGTGCCTTCCTCTCGAGCTCTGCAACCTTATAAGCTGCACTTTCCGCAGCCTCCTTTGCGGATTGATCTGCAGCCGTCTTTAATGCTTCCGCATCTGCCTTCGCCTGCTCCAACGCTTTTTCTGCCTCTGCAGCATCTCCTGCCGCTTTCGCTACTGCTGCATCATATGCTTTCTGTGCCTCTGCTACTTTCGCTACTGCTTCATCATAAGCAGTCTTGTTCTTGTTGTATTCATCTACTGCTGCATCGTATGCTGCCTGTGCCTCCTCTGCGGTTGCCTGTGCTTTATCATAAGCACTCTTAGCTTCCTCCGTTGTCTTGGCAGAAGAAATCTCTGCTACCTGCTTGTCATAGACATCCTTCTTTGCTGCAATATCTGAAGCTGCCTTTTCTGCTGCTTCTACTGCTGCATCTACCACGGTGTCTGCCTGATCCAGCGAATTATCTATCGCATTTGCTTCATTCTTTGCATCCGCAAGATCTTTCTTTACATTCTCTGCGTCGTCTGTTACAGTTTTCTGGCTCTTATCCAATGCAGTTCCTGCTTTATCTAATTCCGTTCCGTCTTCCTCAACTGCATTCACATCATCCGCAACAAGCTTTGCCGCTTTTGCATCTTCCTGAATCTCTCCTGCTGTCTTAGTTGCAGCATCTGCAATATCCTGCGCGGTTTCTTCTTTCTGATTTGCTTCTATCGGTTCATTGCTGCCATCCGGCTGTTCCCCAATCTCCTCTGCCATGGCTGTCACCGGTGACATTGCCATCATAGCTGACAATCCAATGGAAATAGCTTTAATAACATGTTCGTTTACTGTGCGTTTCTTCATGATTCCCATTCTCCTTTTCTTTTACGCTTTTATCCTCATAATACTCATTTTACCATGTATTGTACCAAATTGGAAATAATTTGTAAACTACCCAAATGGCTAGTTTTGACGATTTTACTTCCTTTTTTCTAAATTTTACCTTATAATAATCACATGATTACAAAAGGAGGTTATGATTTGTATGAAAAATAGAATTTTACCATTATGTGTTACCTTATTATTAATATGTAGTTTTTTGTTATCAGGATGTGCAGATCACGGCTCTGATTCCAGAACGGATACCTCTGTCACTACCCGGGAAACTGAATCCGAAACCGAATCAGAATCAATACCAACCAGAGCGCTTACCATCAATATCGCCAATATGTGTGGCACGGATATCGGTATGTTCTCTATTATTGACCCGGTGAGCGGAGAACAGAGGAATCTGGATTCTTTAGAAGACAAACAGGTGATTTCCATCAATGCCAACTGGCCGGACACTGTCACAGAATTCCAATGGGCTCTCTATAATCAGAATGGAGAACTCTGTTCCGAGGGGCGCACCGATATCAGTGCCGCCCGTGAGTCCGTCACTCTCACTTTGAACGGAAACGGAGATTTTGAGAGTGTTGACGAGTCTTTTGACTGATCGTACATGGAGGATTTGCATGGAACGAAGATTTTCTACTAAGATATCGTTGATACTGCTCATCATATCTGCCTGTCTTACTCTGTGCTCCTGCAAGAGTGCTGCTGACGATTCTCAACCGGAAGAACAGCCGACTTCCGAACAATCGGCAAAGCATACCGCGGTTGTCCTTACCGGAAGCGCAGACGGTACTGTTGTTTATGGAAATGATTCTGTCACAATCGATGCTTCCCATACTGCAAATGGCTACGTCATGGCAGATTATACCGGTTCAAATTCCAAAGTGAAGTTCCGAATTACCGGCCCGGATAATGTTACCTACACGTATAATTTACACAACAGCTATGAAACGTTTCCCCTGACCTCCGGCAATGGGGATTATTTGCTGGAAGTATTTGAGAATATCAAAGGCAATCGTTATTCTACTCTGTTTTCCCAAAATATACAGGTATCGATTGAGAATTCTTTCGATCCTTTTTTATATGCAAACCAATATGTCAATTTCTCTGCTGATTCTGAGGTAGTTGCAAAAGGAGAGGAGCTTGCATCTTCTGCCAGCACGGATGTCGAAATTGTAGAGAATGTTTATGATTACATTATTACTCATTTTACATATGATTATGACAAGGCGGATTCCGTACAGAGCGGATATCTGCCCGATGTAGATGAAATCTACCGCAGCAATACCGGTATCTGCTTTGATTACGCCGCTGTCATGGCTGCCATGTTACGCACACAGCAGATTCCGACCCGCCTGGAAGTGGGTTATATGGGTGATGCCTATCACGCATGGATCAGTACTTATATCACGAATAAGGGCTGGGTGAACGGCATTATTGAGTTTGACGGAAATGATTGGAAACTCATGGATCCGACCTTTGCGTCAACCAGCTCTTCCCCTAAGGATTTTCTTACAGATAATGACAAGTACATTACAAAATATGTCTATTAACAGGAGGTCTTATGTATCATAAGGAAAAAAGGCTTGGCAATCTGGAACTTGCCGCTTTTTGTGACCAGATTGCTTCCATCGTTGCTTCCGGAATTCCTACTTACGAAGGAATTTCCATTCTTATGGAGGATGCCGCGGATGAAGATACAAAACTGATTTTAAATTCCATCTATCAGCCGCTGTCAACAGGCTGCCCTTTTCATGAGGCGCTGGCACAGTCAGGTGTTTTTCCGCCGTATGCAGTTCATATGATAGAGGTCGGGGAAATGTCCGGAAAATTGGAAGAAGTGCTTACCGCCTTGAAAGATTATTATAAGCGTGAGGAAAATATCCGCTCCGGCGTTCGAAGCGCAGTAACCTATCCGCTCATTATTATCGGTGTCATGATAGCGGTTATTTTCGTTATGATTCTGAAGGTAATTCCGGTCTTTCAACAGATATACTCAGAGCTTGGCATGGGGCTGAGTGGATTTGCTCTTATTATGATGAAGCTCAGTTCTCATTTGAATCAGTATCTTGCTGTGATCATTGTTCTTCTGGCTCTGCTGTTTGCTACGATCTTTTTTCTGTTCCGGTCAGATACAGGCAGACATCTCTTTCAGAAGAAAAGGCTCTCTATGATGATCGCCGCAGAACATTTTGCGAACTGCATGGCTTTGACTTTGAGCAGTGGTTTAGACACCGATCAGGGACTTGACCTTGCATTGAAGCTGGTAGACAATCCATATATGGAGAAACGGATCCGTCATTGCAAGAAGGATTGCGAGTTCGGAAAAAGCTTTTCGGCGGCTCTGCATGACGCAGATATTTTTGACAAGATTTATGCTTCCAGAATTACGATTGCCGCTAAAACCGGTACGATGGATCAGATGTTACACACTGTCTGCAATGAATATGAGGATGCTATTGATGCACAGATCTCTCATTTTCTGTCTATATTAGAGCCAGCATTGAATATAATACTTTCCGTAATTATTGGTCTGATCCTCATTGCTTTTCTCTTTCCGCTTGTTGGAATTATGACAAGTATTGGTTAAGGAGGCTCCGGTATGAAGAAATTTTTGCCTGTTTTTCTAATAATTGCAGTGTTATTTGCTTTTTCTCTTATGACAGACCACATCACCTCTTCCAATGACAGGGAGCAGATTAAAATCCTCGAAACCGCTGTCACCAGAAGTATCTCGGAATGTTATGCTCTGGAGGGTGCTTATCCGCCAGACATCTCTTATCTGTCCGAGCACTATGGTCTGACTTATGACACCCAAAAGTATTTTATTGATTATCAGTACATCGGTTCCAATTTAAGACCTGATGTTACAATAATAAAAAGGACGGAATAAGCATGATACGCCTGAAACAAAATGAAGTACATACCGTTGATACTGTTTTTATTCTGGCGATTCTCGCACTATTCTCAATTACTTCTATTTTAGTAATTCTGATAGGTGCAAAACAGTATAAATCCATTGCTGACGAGATGTCTGCGAACTATGAAACACGAACGGTATCTGCTTATCTTACTGAAAAACTGAATCAAAGTGATGTCTCCGGCACTGCGACTGTCTGTGACCTTCATGGCACACCGGCACTTGCTCTGACACAGACAACGGATGGCAGGGAATATTGTACTTACATCTATGCTTATGACGGATATCTGCGGGAGATCACGGTTACGGACGGAACATCTTTTACCCGGAACTCCGGACAGAAGATTGTTGAGACGGATTCTCTGTCCATTGTACCATCTTCCGACGGACTTTTCTTCTTTCAGATTACAGATACTGACGGAAACACTTATCCACTGTATGTCGCACTGAATGCAACGTCATAAATGATTTTAGGAACTAACATAAGGAGGTTTCCATGAATAGACCAACACATTCTAAATCCGGACTTTTTCTTATGGAAATCATGTTTAATATTTTATTTTTTTCCGTTCTGATCACATTCTGCCTTCAGCTTTTCTTTGAGGCACATTCTCTGTCAGAGTCTACGACTGTTCTGCACCGTGCAGTCAGTACCTGCAGTTCCCTTGCAGAGATCTATCAGAGCAGTCCGAATGGAGAAGATTCCTTACAGCAGTATTATCCTGATTCTGTTGTTTCAGATAATACTTTGCAGATTTACTTCAGTGAAGATTTCATCAACTGTTCTCAGAAAGGTGCCGCATTTTCTGCAGAATTTACTTTTTCCGAGGATAACCCAAAGACTGCAACTCTGTGTTTCCTTCGACTACCGGATTCTGAAACACTCTACTCTCTGGATATATCCGGTTATTGTCCTCAGACTGTTACTGCACTGACAGGAGGTGAAAGACCATGAATAAAGGCAAACGCCCTATTTTAAACACCGGATTTTCTTCCGTTTTACTTGTTTTTATCACTATCTGCCTTGTGACTTTTGCCACCCTTTCCGTGCTGACGGCTCATTCCGATTATAAACTCAGCACAAAATATGGCGATAAAACTTCTTCCTATTATAGTGCAGACAAGACGGCGCGCGAAGCTATGTCCGCTATTGACCACACGTTATTCTCGCTCTACACTGACCATAAGGACTCCGCTTCCTTTTATAACAGTATTTCAGAGGAACTGTTTCTGGATTCTTTACCGGACTCCGTTTCTGATTTTGCAATTTCTGCTGACAGCGGCAAAGATGATGTAGATATCTCATATCAAGTACCTGTTTCCGAAGTTCAGACTCTGTATGTATCACTCAAGGTCTCATATCCCGTATCGGAAAAAGATACTTTCCTGACAATCACACGCTGGCAGAGCCAGACCGATCATGCATTGGATGAAACAGAGCAGCCGATGCATCTCTATAACGACAGGGAATAATTACACTTAGAAAGGAGCAGGATTCTGAATCCTGAATATAGTTATGAATATACAAGAGATTTTAAAGAATATTGCCAATGAACATGCTTCCGATATTTTTGTGGTTGCAGGCCTCCCGCTTACCTACAAAGTGAACGGGAAAATGAAATCTTACAATGATGAACGCATGATGCCGGATACCTGTCATGATTTCATCACTGAGATCTACCGTCTTGCGGACAACAGAGATATGACACATTTTAACGAATGCGGAGATGATGATTTCTCGTTTGCAATACAGGGAATTTCGCGTTTTCGTGTCAGTGCGTACAAGCAACGCGGTTCTTTCTCCGCTGTCATCCGTATTATCACTTTTACGCTTCCGAAACCGAGCGAACTCCAAATCCCGGATGCTGTAATGAATCTGGCAGATATGAACAATGGTATGATCCTGGTGACCGGACCTGCCGGCGGCGGTAAATCCACCACTCTGGCATGTCTGATTGACAAGATCAACAGTGAGCGGGAATCCCATATCATCACATTGGAAGATCCTCTCGAATTCCTTCACAGCCACAAGAAGAGTATTGTGAGCCAGCGGGAGGTATGCACCGATACGGATAATTATCTTACTGCCCTTCGCGCTTCCCTCCGCCAGAGTCCGGATGTTATCCTTCTCGGAGAAATGCGGGATTATGAGACGATCAACACTGCCATAACTGCTGCAGAGACGGGACATCTGATTTTCTCCACTCTGCACACGATCGGTGCTGCTAACACGATTGACCGCATTATCGACGCATTTCCTGCGGAGCAGCAACATCAGGTTTCCATTCAGCTCTCTATGGTGCTTCAGGCTGTTGTCTCACAGCGTCTGATCCCGACTATGGATGGAAATATTGTTCCGGTATTCGAGATTATGGTATTAAACCCTGCCATCCGCAACCTGATCCGCGAGGGGAAAACCCATCAGATTGACGCCATGGTCTACTCTTCCACAAATGAAACCATGATGGCGATGGATAACGGTATCCTGAACCTGTACCGGAAAGGTCTGATCGACAGACGAACAGCTCTGTTTCATGCAGCCAATCCGGATATGCTTGCAAAGAAACTTAATTAACATCAAAACCCCCTTCTGACTCTGTTTCAGCCAAAAGGGGGGGACATTACCACACTGTTAAACGATCTTCCGGTGCAAGATACATGTTATCGCCCTTCTGCACATGATAAGTATCATAGAACTCATCAAACTGCTGCACGGTAACATTCGTACGCAAATAATTGAGTGGGTGTACATTCTGCTGCAAGTTGTATTCTTCATCCTCAGGCGTTGTAATCTGTTTCCATACCTTTGCATATTGTTTGAAAAACTTATCGTAATCAAAATTTTTCTCTTTTGCTGCAATTCCAAGAATACACTGCATTCCTGTGATATCTGCGATTGCCTCACTCTGTACGTTGGTTCCGCTAACTTGTTTACCGTCAAAGGCAACTATCTTGTCATAGTAAGCAACCAGCTTATCGGCACGCTTTTGAAAAGCCTTATAATCCTCCTTTGTCCACCAGTCTGCAAGATTGCCTTCTGCATCATACTGGCAGCCATTTGTATCAAACGCATGAGAAATCTCATGTCCGATAACAGATCCGATACCGGCATACAACTCCTCTTTTGACATATCATCCCGGTAAAAATCTCCACCCAGAATACCAAGCAGAATATTAATGGAGTTGTCCTGCATGTTATAAGAGGCATTTGCTTCTAATGTACTTATAAACCACTGAGATTTTTCTACCTTTTTATTTGTGCAGGCCTGATTTGCTTTCTTCTCATAATTTATAATTGCCTTATAACATTCCACGTAGGATTTTCCATCCAGGTTCAGCTTGGAATAGTCTTCCCACTGATCCGGATATATTACGTTTATCTTCATTGCATCAAGCTTTTCAATCGCTTTCTGTCTGGTCTGTTCGGAAAGCCAGGTAGCATTGGAAAGCATCTGACGGTAATTTGCAATCACTTCTTTGCAGAGCTGTGTAATCTTCTCTTTCTTCTCTTCTGCATTATATTTTTTCAGGTATACCTTCTGCAGCGGGACCGAAAGCAATGCGCTTACCTCAAGATAAGCATACTCTTTATCATCCAACTTTCCACTAGAACCACTGATCATATTTGCAGACTGAATCCTCAGGTCGAAAGCTTTCCGATCCAGCAAGCATATCATATTCGAAAGATAATGAACCAGCATATATTCCTTTATTACTTTCAGGTTTTTCTTGGTGTAGAGCTTATCCACCTGCTTGATATACTTCGGTTCAGTCACACAATAATTTTTCGACTTTCCGTATCCGCTTGCTTTCATATAACGCTTTAACGGAAAATTCTTCATCAGCTTCTCTGTCTTATCCTTTTTCATGACATTGTTCGTCTTCTGAATATAATCCGGACTCATTGCATCTTCAATAGAGAAGGATGCTTTGGCAAGCTGTCCTTCAAATTTAATAACCCGCTCATACATCTTACCTGCTTCTTTTGAAGAATATCCCAGACGTTTCAGCATTTCAACCGCTTCCTTCCGGCATGCTTTATAGTAACGGTCTCCCATCTCTGTGCGCTTTGTATATTCTGCGGCATCTCCTAATAAAAGTGAATCACCGTATACAGATGTCACATAGGAAGAAGAATCATTGTAAGAGACGTCATTGGAAAAATTGACAAACTTCGGAACTCCGTAGGTCAAATCCTCATTATTACAGATAAAATCAGAAAGCTCCTTCATGGATGAGATATTTTTAATTGCCTTAACGGTCGCTTTCAATGGCTTAATTCCTGCCTTATTTCTCGCTTCCCAGTTAAGATATTCACGATTCAACTTCTGAATCAATTTCGCATCATGACTTTTCAGCGTTTTATCCTCTAAAATCGCCTTCGCATTTTTCACCGTCTCGTCTTCAACTTCCTGAAATGAGTCTGTAGACGTGTTTCCCTCTGCAATCTTTGCATTGGCAAGCCATTCATGGTTAACATACAGATAAAAATCATCCCTCGGATTCGGAGTTACATTCCCTGACAGATTCTGCTGCAGATCATAGTCCACCCATGGACTGCCATCATTACTAAGCTGTGCCGCCTGCACTGTCTGTCCGCCAACTGTAGTTGTGACAATAAAAAGGGTCAATAGCAGTGCTGTAAGCCTCTGCCATATCTCCGTTTTCTTAAAGTCTGTTTTTCTTTGTTTCATTCAAAATCTCCTCCTGTCTTTTTTCAATAGTTGTACTTTACCATATTATGGAATGTGAGTCTTTGGAAATTTCTTTATTTATTTTTAAGAATTTCTGAATCGGGTAGGAGGTAGATAATTATTTTATCTACCGACCTCCCACACCACCGTGCGTACGGTTCCGTACACGGCGGTTCTTTAGTTTTCACATATCTTCAAGTAAAACTCTGTGAACGTTGGGAATCCATCCTCACGGAGTTTTGTATTATCTAATGCATAGTTGAAATATTGCAATCCGCTACAAAACCATATTCCGCGACGACTGTTTGCGTGCTTGTGCACTTGTTCTTCTTCCATTCCCAACGCTCTAAGGCGTTTGTATCTCGTTCTAGTCTTTTTCCATTGTTTCCAATAGATTGCCCTGATTTTATTCTTCATCTTCGTAACTGATTTTGGGTGTACTCTGAATCTGCTTTTTCCTCGGTAATTATAAAAGCTATACCCAAGGTATTTGACTTTGCTGATATGCGACACACAAGTCTTTTCTCGGTTCACTTTCAAGAATAGCTTTCCTTCGATGAATCATTTACATTTGTTTGGCACTGCTTTAGTGCATTATGTGCACTTCTGCATACTCTTTCTGTTCCGCAGATACCATTTGCAGATAGTCCTCAATATGAAGTTGTCTGTCCTTGAATCCATCTTTGGTTACTTTCATTTACTCACATCTCCTAAAGTTCAGTCCTTCCCACCATGTTTGCAACCACAATGGTACTATGACCTCTGCTGACTTCTTGCCATTCGTTATTACTACAAGTCTCATACTCTGTTTCCACTTGTTGACAAGACCTCCCTTGGTACCACTCGTTTCTTTCTCTCCACATATCTGCCACATTTACTATAATTAGTTCCGAGTAGTTATTGGACTTCAACTTGTTATGCAGTCTTATCCCTAATTATAGCCTAATGTGATTTCTGTTCGTCAGACCAGAGATTTGCCTCCCCCTTCCTTCAGATTCCACCTCACGATGGACACCCTTGGTTTTGACTGTATCCTTCCCACTACTAGGGCGGATTAGGGACTTTCACCCATTAGAAACGTGCGCCGCAAGGCGCACATAAAAAAATAGCCGGCAGCTGCCAGCTATTTTGATAATTACTCTCCGAATTTAATCTTAATGTACTCCTTGATGATCTGTACACATTTCTCGCGCCCTACACGGTCACTGTTCAGCACGAGGTCGTAATTAATCGGATTGGTCCAGTCCTTTCCGGAAGTATAATAACTGTAATATTTTGCACGATACTTGTCTGTATCATGAATAAGCTGATTTGCCCTCTTTTCCGTTACATGCATTTTTTCCACAATGGACTTAACGCATGCGGCGCGCGGAGCTTCAATATACACGCTGATGACATTCGTATAATTACGGAGAATATCATCTGCACATTTTCCGATAATGATACAGCTCTCTGTATTGGCAAGTGTGCGGATGATGTCTGCCTGAATATTGAACACATTGACATCTGAGATAAAGTCTCTCTCCATCGGTTCAACTACACCGCTTACCGGCATCTTCCGCAAAAAATTCGCCAGATACTTACCTCTGAGCTTCTCATCTGTTTCAACGAAAACGCTCTCGTCGATTCCGCTCTGATCTGATGCCATTGTAAGAATCTGTCTCTCATAACACGGAATCCCAAGTTCCTTGCCTAACCGGGTTCCGATATCTTTTCCTCCGCTGCCGAAGCCTCGGGCAATGGTAATCACATAATTTTGCATACTCCTACCTCCTGCTTACTCCGCTTCCAACGACGCTAAATACTCTGCTGCCTCGTCCATGTCTTCCTCTGCAAATACCTTGAATCCGGCATTTCGTAAATATTCCACTGCAAGTCCCTGCCCCGGAACCTTGGTATCCGTAAATGTTCCGTCGTAGATATACTTACTTCCGCAGGACGGACTGTCCTGCTTCATAATGCAAAATGCCACATCTTCGGCTTTTGCAAGGCGAAGCGCCTCCTTGGCACCTTTTGTGTATTCCTCTGTCACATCCTGACCTGTCTGCGCCTGCACATGAACCGCATCAATTCTCTGCGAATCCGGGCGGGGAGTCGGAAGTCCTCCAAACACTTCCGGACACACCGGCACCAGACGTCCTTCGGCTTTCCACTTCAGAAACCGTGGATCCTTTTCTGTAGTGTCACCGGCATCATAGCGGACAATCTCACCGCCGTAAAGACATTTGCTTACCAATATTTTTTTCATATCCTGTCCTCCCCGCTCTGCTTTTTATTATTCTGCGTCTGCCTTCAGTACGGCATTCAGCATAACGGATGCACCTTCTGTACAATGCTCCGGAGAAGAATACTCAGGCTCACAATGTGACAGACCGTCCTTTGACTGTACAAAGATCATGGTTGCAGGAAGCATATATGCTGCAAACTGTGCGTCGTGTCCGGCACCGGAATGAATGTACTGATGAGATACACCAAGCTCTTCTGCTGATTCCTTAACATATCCAACCAGCTTCTTATCCCAGTATACGGTATCACGGTTCCAAGCCTTGACAACCTCACATTTACATCCTGCCCAGGTCTTTTCTTCACAGCTCTTTACGATTGCAAGGACTTTCTCCAGTACCTTAGGATCTTCATGTCTTGCATCAAATGAGAAATCAAAGAAATCCGGTACACAGGTATGTACGCATGGATGGCAAACCACCTCACCTGTGGTATATACAAGCTCCGGGTAACCCAGTTTGTCAATCTCTTCATGCAGATAGCACAGAGCCTCGGAAGCTGCAAGGAATGCATCTTTTCTCTTTGGCATTGGGAAAGTTCCGGCATGTGTAGTCTGTCCGTAGAACTTTAAGCGGTAATTGAACATTCCCAGTACACAGTCAACCACACCGATGTCATTGCCGGCATCCTCAAGGATTGGTCCCTGCTCAATATGTGTCTCAAAATAGTATTCATAGTTTTCCGGAGAAAGACGATACTTCTTGTCTCCCTTAAATCCGGACTTCTCAAGAGCCTCTCCGAATGTGCTCTCATTGTCCAGAATACTCTTGGAATTCATCATGTCCTCATACTTGAATCCGCTGCGGATATTCTCCGGCAGATAATCATAGCAGACAATTCCGGAACACATCATTGCCGGCGGATAAAGAGAACCTTCCTCATTGGTCCAAATCATTGCGGTCAGCGGATGCTTATGCGGGATGTTCTGATCTACAACGGTCTCAAGTACTTCCATTGCTGACATAACACCCAGGATACCGTCATAGTTACCGCCGTTCTTTACGGAGTCACAGTGGGATGCCATAACGATTCTCTTTGCATCCGGATCTGAACCCGGAAGTGTTGCATACATATTTGCTACATCATCCACCTCAATGATGGCTCCGATTGCCTCCATACGTTTTTTAAATTCGTTACGCGCCATAATTGCTTCCGGTGAAAGGGAATAACGTGTAATTCCGCCGTGTCCGGCATCTCCAAACTGAGAAAATGTTTTAATCTTATCTGTCATTCTTTCCAAACTACATGTATACATAATCTGCACCTTCCTTTTATATAAAATATTATTTTTTGGTTACTCTGGTTCCCGCCGTAATAGATCCTGTCGGGCACACCACTTTACACAACTGGCATCCCACACATTTCTTCGGATCCATAATCGGTTGTCTCTGTTCATCCATACGCAATGCCTGATGTCCTCCGTCGAAACAGGAGATATAACATCTGCCACAGCCTACGCAGGTATCACGGTGAAATTTCGGATATTCAATGGTACTCCGGTCAACATCTTCGGCCGGTACCAGATTTGGCAATGCCTTTCCGACAATTTCACTTACGGATTTCGCTCCAATGCGGGATAAATAATTGCTCAATCCGTCGGTCATGTCTTCGATAATTCTGTATCCATACTGCATGACACTTGTTGTAACCTGAAGTGTCTCACAGCCCAGTGCCATAAATTCTGCCGCATCACGCCAAGTTTCAATGCCTCCCATACCACTGATCGGCACATTTTCCAGCTTGGCATCTTTACGCATATCATGGATAAAGCGGAGCGCAATCGGCTTTACTGCCTTTCCGGAATATCCTCCGACTGCTGATTTTCCTGCCACATCCGGTGCCGAAGCAAAAGAGCCCAGATCTACATTCATAACACTCTTTATGGTATTGATTGCGGCCAGTCCGTCTGCTCCGGCAGCCACGGCTGCCTCTGCCGGTATTTCCATTTTTGTAATATTCGGCGTCATCTTGGCAAGTACCGGAAGCTTGGTTCCGCGCTTTGTTGCTGCTGTATATCTTGCCACAAGATCCGGATCTGTACCCACATCACTTCCGAGTCCTTCGCCTACCATCTGCGGACATGAGAAATTACACTCTATAATGTCTGCACCTGCCTCTTCCATCAAAGTTGCAAGCTTTGTCCACTCATCTTCGTTCTGCCCCATAATGGATGCAATAATCACCTTAGTTGGATAATTCTTCTTCAGTTCTCTTAAATATCCCAAATTTTCTTCCAGTGTGTGGTCGGATATCTGCTCTATATTTTTAAATCCCACAAATGGATTGCTTTCTTTTTCCAGTGCGGCAAATCTTGGAGATGCCTCATTCGGAGTAAACAGACCAATCGTCTTAAATGCTACTCCGGCCCAGCCAAGATCAAATGCCTTTGCCACCATCTCATAATCGCTTCCTACCACTGACGAGGAAAGGAAAAATGGATTTTCACAATGTACCCCACAAAAATCAATTGACAAATCCGGGGTGATATCTGTCTGCTCCTGTTCTCCGATATTTGAAATAAGCATCGGAATATCGATTCCTGTATCAATCTTACTGCGGATGCAGCTCTCCATACATGGAGCACTGCATCCCTCACATGGATTAATTTCCTTTAACTTTTTCGCTGCTCCGGCTTCGTTCTCAAAACGGAGCGAACGTACAATTTCTGCTACCGGAAGTCCTTTTGGACAAGCGCTGTTGCAAGGAGCATCCTGACACAACAGACACCTTCCTGTTTCATTTTTTATCTTAATTTCTTCGTATGCCATCGCGTCAGCCTCCTATCGCTTTTATCTGTGACTTCTCTTAATGTATTCACCCATACCAGGTGTTCCGACATATTCGCCGTTATCGTATACCAACTGACCTCTCAGGTAAGTCTGCACCGGATATCCATGCAGCTTCTTTCCTTCCCAGATGGTATGGTCATAATCAGAATGCATATTGTTAACACTGATGGTGTAATCCTTATCCTTATCATAGATAACAATGTCTGCATCCTTACCGATTGCAATTGCTCCCTTATTGTCACAGCCGAAAATCTTTGCTACGTTTGTGGAGCAAACCTCTACCACACGTTCAAAAGAAATCTTGCCGGAATTTGCTGCATCTAGCATATATGGATATAAGTTCTCAACACCTGCACAACCATTCGGAATCTTGGTAAAATCATCTTTTCCCCAATCCTTTTCATAGCTCTGGAATGGGCAGTGATCGGTTGCAACCGTATCAATCAGTCCTGCCTTTAATGCTGTCCACAGCGCATCCTGACTCTCCTGTCCCTTCATTGGCGGAGAACATACAAAGTTGCGTCCGTCTTCTCTCTTATATACATCGCAGGTAAACTCAAGGTACTGCGGGCATGTCTCAATCAGAACATCATGTCCTTCTTCTTTTGCCTTAATGCAGGCCTCCAGTCCTTCCTTATCTGCCATATGTACCAGATATACCGGTGTATCCAGATGACTTGCCCAATGAACGACTCTCTTATCGGCTTCTGCTTCTACAAACTCCGGACGACTCATGTAATGGTACCAAGCAGAGGTCTTACCTTCCTTCAGATACTTCTCTGTCCGCAGATCAATCAGGTCAGGATTCTCGGCATGGACGTTAATCATTGCGCCAAGTTCCTTTGCACGGAGCAAAAGTGTGGCTAACATTCCGTCATCAACCATCATTCCTTCCTTCTTGTATACAAGGAAGCACTTAAAGCTGGTAATACCTTCCTCAACTGCTGTTTCCATCTCATCCAGGATTTCTCCGTTATTTAAGTCTGTAATGCAGCAATGGAATGCGTAATCACAACAGGCATCTGTCTTTAATATCTCTTTCTTGGAATTGACCAGTCCGAGAATGGTCTCGCCCTTATGCTGTACCGGATAATCAAAAATTGTTGTAACACCGCCACAGACTGCTGCTCTGGTTCCTGCCAGATAGCTGTCGGCAGATACGGTTCCGCCAAACGGCATCTGCATATGTGTATGTGCATCCAGTGCGCCGGGCAGCACAAGCTTGCCCGTCGCATCTACAACTTTATCTGCCGAAACAGAAAGGTCTTTTCCGATTGCTACAATCTTTCCACCGTCCACTGCAACGTCTGCCACATAGCTTTCGGTTGCGGTTACAACGGTTCCTCCTTTAATCAGTAATTCCATATTACACATCTCCTATTCTGCCTTGAAGTTGTCATACTTATAAACCAGTGTCAGTCCTGATCTCTGGTAAATCTGGGCAATCTCAACCAGATCCATTCCACCTGCATCAGCAACTGCCATGTTTGTCGGCCATGTTACACCAAAATCTACGGTTCCGTTATTTACTGCGGTTGTCTCGGAGATATCTCCACCACCGGATACGATGTTAACCTTTAAACCAACCTCATCATAATATCCCTTTGCATCAGCTACGAAGTAACCCATGAACTGTGCCTGTGGGAGCCACTTCAACTGAATGGATACCTCAGACTTTTCAACATTGAACTTTCCATCGGAAGCCTTAGCTTCATCATAGAAAGAAGAATCACAGATATCATCAAGTGTCAGCTTGGAGAATGCTTCCTGTGCTGCAGAGTCATCCAAGGTTACATACTGCTTTGCAATATCCAGAGTCTGCTGCATTGCATCCGTATTAATCTTTCCGATGTCATCTGTTACTGCATTACCGTTCATATCGGTAGAAACAAGCTTTGCAACCTCGCCTGCCATATAGCTCTGGTGATCCTGCGATACGGAAGAACCTGCCTCAAAACAAATCTGTGCTGCTTCATCCGGATTCTCTACTGCATATTCCCAACCCTTTAAGGATGCATACAGGAATGCCTTTACGGTCTCCGGATTTTCCTTTGCAAAAGTCTTGGAACAGAAGATGTTATCCTCCAGCATTGCTACGCCTTCATCGTTCATATCAATATAACCAACGGTATCACCGTATCCATATCCACCTTCATAATCATTCTTGGTCAGTCCAAGCTCGTTATAAGTCATTGCGGATGCCAGTGTAATGGAATCATCATCAAAACCATCCATTGTGAAATCCTCACTCAGATACTCTGTTGGAAGACCATACTTTGCAAGAAGTGCCAGTACCTCATACTCATTTCCAAGTCCCCAGTTACCGACTTTTCCATCTGCTGCTGCCTTCTTGATGATTTCCTCATGGCTCATCACGGAAGATGTATCTGCGGCTGCCTGTGTTGTACTTCCTGATGAAGAACCGCCTTCTTCTTTCTTATCGGATGAACCGCATCCTACTACCATTGTTGCTGTCATTGCTGCTATGAGCATTGCGCTCACCATTTTTGTCATTCTCTTTTTCATACTCATTTCCTCCTTTTTTAACCTATATATTCAATCCGGGATATCTGTTAGTGATATCTTCGGAGAAGAATACTCTGTACAATCATCAGCACCACATAAGATATGATGCCCAGGAGACAGGCGGTTGCAATGTATGCCCACGCTGTCGAATACTGCGACAATACGATATTCTCACGAATCTGTCGTCCGACTCCTGTTATGTACTCAGCAAAGTACTCACTTACGATTGCCGTCATGATACTTGCCGGTACGGATACTTTCAGTGCTACAAATATATAAGGTACGGAATTCGGAAGCTGAAGCTTCACAAAAGTTGTCCGTTTCTTTGCTGCGTAAGTTGCCATCAGGTCTTTGGCATAAGGCTTAAGCTCCGTCAGGCCTCTGTATGCATTCAGTCCCATGTCTGCGGCTGCAATCAGCATAACCACCAGAATTTTTGCAACCATGCTTCGTGTACTTGCGTCATTGGAAACATCTTTGGTCCAGTTGTTCATAACCGGTGCCAGAGCGACTACCGGAATCGATGCAAATGCGCCGATAACGCTTAAGCCTCCTTTTCCTGCCCTTGGGAAAAGTGCCGCAAGTACGGCAACTCCATAACCAAGCAGGCTTCCTGCTACAAGTCCGATAATGGCAACCGTCATGGTCGCTACGACGTTCTCCCAAATCTTTCCTGTATTCTCGGATATAATCACTCCGATTCTGTCCAGCAGGGGAAGTGTAAATGTATCTGTCTTAAACCAATGATGAAGCACCTGTGTCTGCCAGAGTGATAAAATCACTATACCCAGCAGAACCGGAAGAAGTACGGTGGCAACTGCCTGAACTTTCTTATTTTCTTTCATCCGGCGGTATAGACTTTTCGGTCTTTTTCTTTTCTGTGCCATACTAATTTCCTCCCTTCATCTTCGCTGCTTTTCGAAGTCCCCTTTTTTCCGGAGAAATCAGATTTTCTATCCAGGTCATTAAGCAACTGCTGAATACACCGATAAATGCGCTAAAGAATACTATCAACCAGAATACATATATGGACATCGCATGCTTCAACGACTGTGAAAGCATACATCCTAATCCGCCATCACCCTGTAAGGTATCTACAAGGATAGATGCTGTAATTGCCATCGGTGCTGCAATCTTGGTTCCTGTGAAAAAGTACGGAATCGCGGATGGGATCAACACTTTTGTGTAAATGGTCCGTCTCTTTGCTGCATATGTATACATCAGATCGTATTTATCTTTGTCTACGGACTTAAATCCTGCCAGTGTATTGGTTGCCACCGGGTAAAAACTCAGGATTCCGGCAATGATAACACGGCTTTTATTGATATCTCCGGTTATGGAGAAAATAATCGGTGCAAGTCCGAGTACCGGAATCAACTGAATCAGCATCAGGTACGGAAAAAGCATCTTCTCACAAATACCGGACATTTTCATAACCAGTGCCAACAGAAAACCGATACCTGTTCCTACCAGAAATCCTAACAATGCACGAAGGATTGTGGCGCGTGCACTTGTCAGCACTACCATCGTTGCACTCATTCCGGAAGCTACCGGCTTTGTGGAGAATGCTGCTGCAAGAATCTGATACAGATGCGGCATGATATTCTCCGGTGTCCGCTTTGTTGCCGCAACAACAGTTGCTGCAATCTCCCACGCGACGATCAGAAGGATAATCCACATAAGGGTGGATGCCCATTTTTTTTCAAATAATTTATTTATTCTCTTCATTAAACACTGCCCCCTTCAAAGCTGTTGCGAACTTTAAGAACAAGCTCATTAAAGTGCTGTGTTTCTTTCATCTCCAATGTTCTTGGTCTCGGTAAATCAACATCAACAACTGCAGATAATCTTCCCGGATGCGGTGATAATACACAGATTCTGTCTGAAAGGAACACCGCCTCCTGAATATTATGGGTAACGAATACTACGGTCTTGTTTGTCTGTCTCCATATACGAAGCAAATCCTCATGCAGCTTCTCTTTGGTGAACTCATCCAATGCTGAGAACGGCTCATCCATCAGGAGAATCTCCGGACGGATTCCAAAAGCTCTCGCAATGTTTACTCTCTGCTGCATACCACCGCTCAACTGCTTTGGAAAATGGTTTGCAAAATTCTTAAGTCCAACCATCTCCAGCATTTCATCTGCTCTCTTGGAACGCTCTTCCTTGGACTGGTACATAATCTCAAGCGGAAGCTCTACATTCTTTTTTACGGTTCTCCAGTCAAACAATACCGGCTGCTGAAAGACGAATCCGAACTTCTGCTGAAGACGTATCTCCTTCGGAGTCATTCCGCTGATACGAACCGTTCCTTCCGTTGGCTCCTGCAGATCTGCGATGGATCGAAGCAATGTTGTTTTACCGCATCCGGAAGGTCCAAGTAATGAAATGAACTCTCCTTTATATATGTCAAGATTGACACCGGTAAGTGCCTGAACATCATTTCCGGCGTTATCCTGAAAGGTAACTCCCAGATCCTTGATTTCTATTTCAATTTCTCTTTCTTTCAATTCACTCATCTCTTTCCCTCCAGTTCTTTTTTACACCAATTAAAAAAGCGGCAAAGGATTCCTTGATTGGCTCCTTTGCCGCTTCGTTATGATACAAGTATAGTTTCTTCGATTTTGTTTTTCAATATTCCGTAGCACAATTCTGTTTGTGCTGTGGCACGAATCACGATTCGTAGATTCTATGGTAGATTGCAACACAATCTTCTTTTGTAACAGTTTTCCTTGTATTTCCGGGACTTCCGGATGCAACTGCATCCTCTGCCATCTTCTCAACAACCGGCATAAAGTCCTCTTCTTTGATTCCGTATTCACGCAATGTCGGAATCTCGCATATTTTGCAGAGCTTTTCAATCTCTACAAGTAATGCCTTCGCTGCCAGCTCGTCGCTGTCACTTTCGGTGGCTGCCCCGATTGCCCTTGCAAGGTCCGCAAAACGATCGTAGGCTCCGTCCAGTGCAAATCCCAGACATTCCTTCAAAAGCATCGCATTGCTCATTCCGTGCGGTACATGGAACAATGCTCCGATTGGCCGGCTCATTCCATGCACAATCGTTACGCTGGAATTATTGATACAGATACCGGCTTCCAGTGCCGCAAGCGACATCTCTTCCCTCGCTGTGGCATCATAACCGTTCTGATAAGCTCTTGGCAGATACTTCATAATCCGCTTTACCGCAGAGATGGCATAGATATCCGTCATGGAAAATGCCTTCTTGGAAGTATAAGCCTCCACCGCATGTGTCAGCGCATCAAGTCCTGTTGCTGCTGTCACACTCTTTGGCATATCCATGGTAAAATCCGGATCCACGATTGCCAGATCCGGTACCAGACAATCTCCTTTCAGAAGCATCTTAATGTCTTTTTCCTGATCCGTAATAATGGTGAATTTGGTTGCCTCGGAGCCTGTTCCGGAAGTAGTTGGAATTGCAACGATTCCCGGAACCTTTCCAGTAATTTCCTTTCCATTATAATCAGCAATCTTTCCTTCATTTACTGCCATTGCAGCAATCGCTTTTGCGGAATCCAGAGGACTTCCTCCTCCGATTCCAATGACAAACTGGCAATTTGCCGATTTGTATGCCGCAAGCCCTTCCTCTATCATTTTATCGGTTGGTTCTCCGGTAATACCGTCGAAGACATAATAAGCAATATGCTCTTTCTCCAAAGTCTTCTTCAATTTATCCATCATAGGTGATTTTCCCACATGCTTACCTGTTACGATACATGCACGGTTTCCATATGATTTCAAATAAGTCCCCGCTGAGGAAAGGGCATCCTTTCCGACCAATATGTGCGAAGGTATTGCAAAATGTGCCATTCTAATCACTTCCTTCCCCTGTTGTCCACACTTTTTGATTAAAGAAATTCTTTATCCACAATGCCAAGTACTTCGTCCATTTTTGCCATCTCTTCTTTTAACTGCTCCTCTGTAATGATAAGCGGCGGACAGACGAAAATCATATTCTCATGAGAGTATGTCATAAACTTGCGCTCCTTGAGCATTCCGACAATCTTACCCATGACTCCGTCCGGATCCTTGCCGTAAGATACCATCGGCTCCTTCGTTGCCTTATCCTTGACAAGCTCAACACAGGAGAACAGTCCTATGTAACGGACATCACCGACGCAGGCATGCTTTTCTTTCAAAGTCTCCAGCTCCTCGCCCAGCACTTTGCCAACCTTGTTGACATTGTCCAGAATGTTTGCCTTGGAGTAGTAGTTTACACAGGCAACACCTGCTGCACATGCGAGCGGATGTCCACTGTAGGTCAAGCCGCAGGAAAGAACATGATCATCAAAGTATGATGCAATCTCACTGCTGACAGCTACACCGCCAAGCTGAACATATCCACAGGTAACACCTTTTGCAAAGGTTACAAGATCCGGCTTTACGTCGAAGTTCTCAAAAGCGAACATCTTTCCGGTTCTTCCCCAGCCTGCCATAACTTCGTCACAAATCATGACAATTCCGAACTCATCACAAATCTTACGGACTCCCGGCAGATATCCCTTCGGTGGAATAATGATACCGTTTGATCCGGTAATTGTCTCCATTACGATTGCAGCTACCTGATCCGGTCCTTCGTATATAATCTGCTCTCTCAGCTTTGTGAGATAATAATTGGTTGCCTCTTCCTCTGATGCAAAGTTAATCGGCTCACGGTAAATATATGGATCAAAGAATTTTACAAATCCCGGAATTCCCGGCTCCAGCGGATATCTTCTCGGCTCTCCTGTCAGATTACCTGCTCCGAAGGAAGAACCATGATAGCTTCTGTAACGGCTGAAAATCTTCTTTCTTCCGGTATACATTCTTGCAATCTTGATTGCGTTCTCATTGGCATCTGCACCGGCATTTGTAAAAAATACCTTTCCGAAATTATCCGGAAGCAAATCTACAATCATCTTTGCCAGCTCCACGCGGGACTCAGCCGCATAAGACGGTCCGACAAAACAATACTTGTCAACCTGTGCCTTGATGGCATCTGCAATATCCTGATTACCAAAACCTACATTTAAATTTACAAGCTGTGATGACATATCCGTGTAACGGTTTCCGTCATAGTCGTAAAAATAAATTCCCTCTGCCTTTTCAACCGGTATCGGATTCAAATTTCCCTGCTTACTCCAGGACTGAAGTACATACTTCTTTGCGTTCTCTTTTATTTCTTGTGATGTCATATTTATCATCCTTCCTTTCCCTTTTTGATATTCCCCATTATAATCTCTCGAAAAAACAATACAATAAATCTGCGCCCAAATTTGATTGTGCCATAGCACAAATTAAAAAATCTCTATACTCTCTTTTATTTTCGTGCTATAATAAAGTAGTTAAGGCAATGAGGCCCAAAAGGAGCCCCATTGCCCTTTTTCGTTTAGAAAGAATTGAGGTGCAGTATGGCTGTAGAATTACAAAGATTAATTGAAAAAGTGGCACATATGGATGTGACAATTATTGCCGGTGAACAGGGAATTCACAATCTGGTAAGCTGGGTACATATGATAGAAACCACCGAGGCTACCGACTTTTTGCAGGGCGGCGAAATTGCCTTTACGACAGGTGTGGGACTGAATAACAGCACAAGTCTTTTAAGTCTGGTGGAACATATCCAGAGTGGAAATGCTTCCGGCATGGTTGTCAACATCGGACCTTTTATCGAGTCTGTTCCGCAGGAAGTCATTGATTTCTGCAATGAACATTCCTTTCCGCTTTTTGTTATTCCGTGGAAAATTCATCTGGCGGAAGTTATGCGTATCTTCTGTTATACCATTACAAAGGATGACCAGCGCGCATTGGAAACTGCTGCCGCATTCAAGAATTCCATCTTCTTTCCAAAGCAGGAAGAATTATATATTGTTCCGCTGTCCCAGCAGGGATTTCATATGAACTGGAAGTATTCCGTCTGTGTCATGCAGCTTGAGCATTGCTCCACCAACCTTCCGCTGCGTCTGGAGCAGTTCTCTTCCAGCATCGATAACTATGCCAGACATAAATACAAAAATTTTGCCGTTTTTTCCAGAGAAACGGAGCTTCTTATTGTAACCGGAAATTATTCCGAAGAACAGCTTCATGAATTCATTGATTATATTCATAATCATGCGCTTTCCTCCCTTGCCTCCGGTGAAACCATCACAATGGGCTGCGGAAAGCTCACCAGAAGTATTCGTTGCGTTTATAAGAGCTATCGCCAGGCAAAAGCAATTCAGAAATTGCAGGAAAAAGGAAAAATTGAATCTTCCCTGATTTTCTATTCCGATATGGGTATCTATAAACTGCTTTTGGGAATTGAAGATAAAGATATTATGGTGGAATACTATAATAAAACGATTCGTCCTCTGGTGGAATATGATGAAAAAAATGATTCGGATCTTGCGATTGTACTCCGCTGCTATCTGAACCACAACGGAAGTGTCAAAGAAACTGCCGACGAATTGTTCGTGCATCGCAATACCATCAACTATAAGCTGAACAAGGCTTCCGAGCTTCTGGACATGGATCTGTCCTCCCTGAATAACCGCCTGCAGATCAGTGTCGGTTTTATGTTACAAGATATGCTATAAATTGAATAATTCGAATAAAAACAGCCTGACAAAAGCCAGGCTGTTCGTTTGCGTATCTTTATTCACATACATACGGCATCATTGCAAGATGACGCGCTCTCTTGATTGCAACAGTAAGAGCTCTCTGATGCTTTGCACAGTTTCCTGTGATACGACGAGGAAGAATCTTTCCTCTCTCAGAGATGTATCTCTTTAACTTGTTGATATCTTTGTAATCAATTACATTATCTTTGCCACAGAATACACATACTTTTTTTCTTCTGCGCATTGGTCTTCTCTTCATGGAAGATCCTTCACGATCAGTCTTATTGTAAGCCATGATAGCTGCCTCCTTATTCTAATTAAATGGTAATTCTTCCTCTATTCCGTCCGGAATATTCATGAATCCATCTCCGGCTGCTCCACTCGGTGCCGGCGCATTGGCAAAATCAGCGCCTGCATTTGCAGCATTCTTACTCTCCGCAAACTCTACGCTCTCTGCCACAACATCCGTTGTATATACGCGCTGTCCTTCCTTGTTGGTATAGCTGCCTGTCTGTATCCGCCCCTCCAGAACAAATTTCGTTCCTTTACGACCGAATCTCTCCAGAAACTCTGCTGTCTTATTGAATGCTACACAGCTAATGAAATCCGCTGTCTGCTCATCATTGTCACGACGAAACCGACGGTCAACTGCAAGCGTAAATCTTGCAATCGCGGTAGAACTCTCTCCCTGAGAGTAACGGACTTCTGCGTCTCTGGTTAATCTACCCATAAGTATAACTTTATTCATCCAATCTCCTACTTTCTTATACTACTGCTCGTCTTTTCTAACGCATAAGAAACGAAGAACATTGTCCATGATACGAACATCCTGCTCAAGCTTTGCCGGAGCATCTGATGCAGCGTCGAACTGGATGAAATAGTAGAAAGCTTCGCTCATCTTCTGAACGTCGTAAGCTAACTTCTTCTTACCCCATTCTTCCACTTCTGTAACAGTACCGCCTGCACGAGTGATGTACTCTTTTGCCTTCTCAACGGT
>JAQXZD010000117.1 GCA_029227035.1 Lachnospiraceae bacterium | reverse complement strand
TGAATCAACGAGTACGAGCGTAAGTGAGAGTGAATCGACCAGTGCAAGTGTGAGCGAGAGTATTTCAAGCAGTGAAAGTGAATCAACGAGTACGAGCGTCAGTGAGAGTGAATCGACGAGCACAAGTGTAAGCGAGAGCGTATCAGCAAGTGAAAGTGAATCGACGAGTACAAGTGTGAGCGAGAGCATTTCAAGCAGTGAAAGTGAATCAACGAGTACAAGTTTAAGTCAGAGCACTTCAACGAGCCAGAGTACATCGGCAAGTACAAGTCAGAGTCAGAGTGCATCAAGCAGTGAGAGCAGGAGCGCATCAAATAGTACCTCAAACAGCGGTAGCACCAGCACTTCGAACAGTACCAGCCGCAGCACGAGTTATTCGAGCGAAAGTACCAGTGAGAGTACCAGTACTTCGAACAGCTCCAGCACCAGTGAGACGATAGAAATTCCGGATGAGGATGTTCCGACAACGGATATCCCGGATGAGGATGTTCCAACAACGGATGCGCCGGAAGAAGAGGAACTTGTAGATATTGATGAACCACCGGTACCGCTTGCGGTGACCGATCCGGAGGAAACGGTAGACATAGAGGATGAGGATGTTCCGTTATCAGGCAATCCGGAGACAGGAGACACGCTTCCGCTGACATGGGCAGGAACGGCAATTGCAGCCGTGGCAGGTCTGTTTGGAGCAGGAAGAAAGAAAAAGAAGAAAGATGACTCCACTGAAAAATAAAAGATGAAAATGGAAATGGCCGCTTCGGATGAGGTGGTCATTCCTTTGTATGAGAGAGAACAGATTTGAGTAAGTTGGAAAAAAAGACCAGTATCGTAAAATATAAACTTTTATATACTTTTTTGATTTTGCTTCTGTATCTGGCGGGAAGGGAGATTCCTCTGTACGGCATTGATACAGCGGCATACATAGATAAGACTATCAGTGCAGAGGATCTTCTGATGCAGATTATCGGGGGAGATACTTACCGGTATTCCCTGTTTGCAATTGGAGTTTCTCCGTATATGCTGTCCTCGATATTTATACAGGTGTATGCTGCATACAAAAAAGCAGGGACAAATGAACGGGTGTCCATGCAAAAAATGAACAAAATGATCCTTGCCGGAACCTTGCTTATTGCCGTAATTCAGGCAGCTTTTCATGTGCGGGAACTGGAATATAAGGCAGTCGGAAAAGAGCTTCTGTTGGCGCAGGGGATTACCGTTTTGCAGATGGTGACCGGCGTTATGATTATTCTGTGGCTTTCGGAGAGAAACAGAAAGTATGGAATCGGCGGGCAGACGGCACTTATTTATATGAATATCATTGACGGAATTGTTGCAACTTTGCAGGGACATACCTTAAAAGAGATGGGGCTTCCGCTCGTGATCTCAGCGGCGGTTGTTTTGGTAATTGTATTTATGGAGAATGCGGAATTTCGTATCCCGCTGCAGAGAATTTCCATACATAATATTTATGCGGATAAGAATTATCTGGCAATCAAGTTAAACCCGATCGGTACGATGCCGGTGATGTTCTCCACGGCATTTTTTATGTTGCCGCAACTTATCGGAACAGGCTTGGCAATGCTGTTTCCGGGAAGTGAAAGGATAGCCTGGTGGAATGAAAATATGGTACTGACAAAGCCGCTTGGAATCGGAGTATATATAGGGATTATCTATGTTTTGACGATTGTTTTTTCCTTTATTCTGGTAAATCCGAAGGAGCTTACGGAGCAGTTTTTGAAAAGTGGAGACTGTCTGCTGAATATTCATGCAGGAAGGGATACCAGAAGATATCTGGCGGGAAAACTTTGTATTATCAGTTTCTTCAGCGCGACGATTATGAGCATGTGTCTCGGGGTGCCTCTTCTGCTTCAGTACCGGGGCAGTATGGAGTCAACTCTGGTGATGCTTCCGTCCTCAATGATGCTTTTGACCGGTATGTGGTGTACGTTGGGCAGGGAATATCAGGCGATAAAAAGTTTTGATTCATACCGGATGTTTATATAGGAGACAGTATTATGGTTTATTTTGTTCCGGCGTGGTATCGGGAAAATGAATGGAGTGAACGGGAGCAGAGCTGGCAGGAGCGGAGAATGCACACGGAGTTTGACGATACAGTGAAGCATATGCAGTTGTTTCACAGAAGCCAATTCAGCCCTTATCGTATTCTGCTTTTGGGACATGCACCGAATTTCAGACATTTTCTGCACCGGCAGAGCGTTTACCATGCACCATACTGGTCGTGTTTTGATGCGATTCAGGAGATACAAAGAAGAAAAGTGCGTGTTTTTTCGTTTCACAGTCTGACCTGGCCGGAGGATATTGAGTATTTGTATACGCCCTTTGTGGTGGTGGCGATGCGCAGGGGAAAGAAATATGCGCAGCTTGAATTTGGTGAGGACGGCAATCTGATTCGTATTGATATGTATCAGGATGAACAGATATGCAGGCGAAATATTTATGATGACAGAGGTTTTGTGTCTGCCACCGTCATTTATGAAGACGGAAAACCGGTGTATCGGGATTATCTGATGGAGAATGGAGTCTGGAAACTTCGGTATTTCGAATCTGACGGACATGTGGAGATTAATCCAAAGTATCCGGATTATCTGCTCAGTTACGGTGACGAAGAACAGAAGAAACGTTTTTCCAGACTGGACTATGATTGTCTGGAGGAGGTCATTGAAGAGGTATTTCTTTCTTATGTGCGGCTCACGGAGGAGAAGGATATCTTCTGTGTTGCCATGCATGGGCTGCATGTGCATTTTATAGAAAAAATCATGATGCAGAGAAAGACAATTCTCTCTTTTTACATGGATCGTTATCGCATCACGGAGCATCCGGAAGTGATGGGAATGATAAGAGAGGCAAACTATATCATTACAGATTCGCAGGAGAACACAAAAGCGATTGTGGAGATGGACAGAACACTCGCACATAAGATCATGGATATTACCCCTTATGATTCCAGAGTGGATCCGGGAATCAGCAGACAGCTCAGTGTGCAGAAGATTCTGGTAGCGGTGGATGGAATCGAGGATGACGGTTTTGTGGAGCTGGTGGTTCAGCTTGGAAAGTATCTGTTGAAAAACAACAGGGCAGAGGTGCATCTGCTTACCAGAAAAGCGGAGTATGACCGTCCGGAGCAGATTTTAAGCAGAACGGCAAGTGCTCTTAAAGCGGAGAGGCTTCCGGGAAAGCTTGCGTCACGATTTTTCGCAGAACAGTGTGTGGATGAACTTACGGTAAGCAAATGCATGAGGGAACAGATACTGCTTGTGGATCTGCGTAAGCTTCCGGAACTGTATCTGCAGATTACGGCAATCAGTATGGGAATACCGCAGATTGTATGCAGGGAAACCCAGTTTATTGAGGATGGAAAGAACGGAAGGGTTTTAAAAAACACGGCACAGCTTCCGCAGTTTCTGGATTATTATCTGGACGGTCTGGCCAACTGGAATCAGGCAGTGGTGGCTTCTTACGAGATAGGAAAGAGATTTACGACAAGTGTACTGTTGGATAAATGGAGAGAGGTTATAGAGTTCGTTGGATAAGATTCGTGTATTACAGTTGGGAACTGAAGACTGGAATAATCGCTATGTGATTCCAAAGGAAGCAGAGTGGATTTATGCAAGGCATTTTAAGGAAACCGATGGGAATCCTTATGATGCGGTTTTTATTGGCAGGCAGCCTATGGAGGATGAGTATGAGCCCCTGCGGCAGGTGACGAAAGCATACACGTTGTTTCTTACGGAGAATGTGGAATTTACGGACAGACTGCGGGAATTGTGCGGGTGCTGTTACGGAAAAATCATACCGGAAGAGCAGATGCAGAAATTTTTGTCGCAGGAGCTTCGCTTTTATTTTCCTGCTTCTTACGGAGAAAAATACAATCTGAAGAATCTGGAACTGGCGCAAAGCTTTCGGGGAACGGTCTGGTGGGACGGCAATTATGCCGTGAATCTGGAAGGAGATTTCGGCAGCGAAATGAAGCAGATTGCTTTCTGGCGAAATAATATACCGGTCAGAAAAAACCAGATGATTGATTTATGGCTGGAGTATCAGAAAGATGCGAATGTGGAGATAGAGCTGGAAATTACGCAACTGCAATCGGGAAGTCTCTCAAAGGTAATTAATCATTGGAGATTTGACGAAACACAGCTTGAGCAGGTGGTGCATATTGAGGGAAATCATGGAGACGGACCGATTTTTGCTTCCATCAGCGCAAAGGGCGAGGGAAAGCTTCGGATTATTGCGCTTCATGACCGTTATTCCAGAGGAAGCCACGGACATTTCCTGCCGGGTGGGGTTCGTTATGTCACTTCAAAGAGGGAAGAAATCTTTGCCTATTTTGATCCGGGTGACAGAAAGCCACCGCTGAATGTCTATTTTTCCGGCTATAAGACCATGGAAGGCTTCGAAGGATACAATATGATGCGGAAAATGGGTTGTCCGTTTCTGCTGATTTCGGAAGCAAGGCTGGAGGGCGGAAGCTTTTATCTGGGTTCTGCGGAGTATGAGAAGCTTCTTGCGGACATCCTGAAAAAATATATGAAAAAACTGAATTTTAGCTCGGAGCAGGTGATTTTATCGGGACTTTCCATGGGTTCCACCGCTGCGGTATATTATGGCTGTGATATCAGGCCTCATGCAATTATTCTGGGAAAGCCGCTGGCAAGTATCGGAAATGTTTCCGCAAATGAACAGTATCTGCGTCCCGGCGGATTTCCGACTTCTCTGGATGTGCTGCAAAGAGAAGGGGGCGGCATGGATGATGATGCAGTCCGGCGGCTGAATGAGAGGTTCTGGGACAAATTTGATTCTTGTGACTGGGGAAGAACAAAATTTATCATTGCCTATATGCTGGAGGATGATTACGATACAGATGCCTATGACATGTTTCTGACTCATCTGCAATCCGATGGCGCGCAGATATATGGAAAGGGCATTCACGGAAGGCATAATGATAATACGCAGGAGATTGTCAGATGGTTTGTCAATCAGTATCATATGGTTCTTGAGAACGACTATAACAGAAAGGATACAGAGTAGATGGCAAATTGGAAGATTGGTTGGAGTGAGTATTGCTCGGATACTTATTTGTACGGTTCCAAGGTGATTTTTCATGATGCGGAGGATGTTGAATTTAAAAACAGCAGAATGCCGGCCGGAACCATAATTAAGAGATGGTATTCCAAGACAAATTTTCAGATGCAGCATATCGAACCGGCGCTTCCGATGATAGACGGAGAGAGCAGATACCGGCTTTCCATCCACATGGATGTGCCAAAGGGACAGCATTGTCTGGTGCGGCTTGTGTTTTATGACCGGTATGGGAATGAAGCGGGATATCTGAATATTCGTGACCGGGTCACGGATTTTCAGTGTCCCCTTAAGACATACAGTTATGAGATTCAGCTTATCAATGGCGGCGTGACGGAGTTTCATTTTCATTCTATGGTGATTTGGGAGATGACGGACGAAGATGCAGACAAAAAAGATCAAACAACTGAATAGAATCCTTCGTAAGGTCAGAAAACACAAAGACAGAATGCGTGCACTGACGGATGAGCAATTGACACATCTGACGGTAGAATTTAAGGAAAGACTGAAAAAGGGAGAGAAGCTGAATCATATGCTGCCGGAGGCATATGCGGCAGTCTGTGAGGCGGATTACCGGATTCTTGGAAAATTTCCGTATGATGTGCAGGTGCTTGGTGCGATTGCGCTTCATCAGGGGTATCTGGCAGAAATGAATACGGGCGAGGGAAAGACACTGGTGGCAACGATGCCTCTGTATCTGAATGCACTGACCGGAAAAAGTACGATTCTTATGACCACCAATGAATATCTGGCACTCCGAGACTGTGAGGAGATGGGACAGGTATACCGGTTCATGGGACTCACCGTTGCGGCAGGTGTCAGTAAACAGGCGGATAAGCGGTTTACAAACGCAGAGAAAAAGGAAATATACGATTCGGATATTGTCTACACCACTCATGGAGTGTTCGGTTTTGATTACCTTTTGAATAATCTGGTCAAGACGGCGGAGGAGCGCTTTCTGCGGGAGCTTTATTTTGTGATTATTGACGAGGCGGATTCGGTGCTTCTGGATGCGGCACAGACGCCTCTTGTGATATCCGGTGCGCCGCGTGTCCAGTCGAACCTCTATGAGCTTGCGGATTTCTTTGTGACCACGCTGGAGGAAGAACTTGACTATGTGGTGGAGGATAAAAAAGTCTGGCTTACGGAAGATGGCGTAAAACGTGCCGAGGAATTTTTCAGGATTGACAATTTTTATGGAAAAAAATACTTCGAGATTAACCGTCATGTGATACTGGCGCTTCGGGCGCATACGCTCTTTGAACGGGAGAGAGATTATATGATTTCCGGGAACGGGGAACTGGTGCTTCTGGACAACAGTTCCGGACGCATGCTCCCGGGAGTGAAGTTAAGGGGAGGACAGCATCAGGCACTGGAAGTCAAGGAGAGAATGCAGCCTACTATGGAGAACCGTTCGATGGCATCCATCACTTACAAGAATCTGTTTATGCTTTTTGAGAAGATGTCTGGGATGAGCGGAACCATATCGGATGCCAGCGAGGAGCTGCGTGAGGTATATGGGGCAAAGGTCATAGTCATACCTCCGAATTACCCAGTACAGAGAAAGGATTTTCCGGATCATTATTACAGTGACCGGGTAGATCTGTTTCAGGATGCGCTAGAGGAAGTCCTGCGGATTCACGGCACGGGGCAGCCGGTTTTGATTGTGGTGTCGACCATTGCGGAGACGGAGATTATGTCGAGACTTCTGCTGGAAGAAAAGATTCCGCACAATGTACTGAATGCCAACAATGTGTTCTGGGAGGCGGAAATCATCAGCGAAGCCGGGCAGAGGAATGCGGTAACGGTTGCAACCTCCATGGCGGGACGAGGAACGGATATCAAGCTGGGAGAGGGCGTCAAGGAGCTTGGAGGTCTGGCGGTGATCGGAATCGGACGCATGGAGAATGTAAGACAGGAGCGTCAGGTGCGAGGCAGGGCAGGCAGACAGGGAGATCCGGGATTCAGCCGCTTTTACGTTTCGCTTTATGATGATGTGGTGCAGATGAACGGTCCGTCCAATCTGGAAGAATATCTGGATGGGAAAAAGAAGCTGAGCCCGCGCAGGCAAAGGAAAATCATTGATGAGGCGCAGCGGGTCGGGGAAGAATTCGCAGTCATGGCAAGAAAGCAGGCGGTGGAGTATGATCAGGTACTCCAAAAGCAGCGGGAGCTTATGTATGCGATGCGTAACAGTCTGCTGGATGGAAAAATTATTAACAGAACCACAATTCTGGAGATGGCAAAGAGCAATATCCGGCAGTTCGTCACGGAGAAAAAGGAATTGACACAGGCAGATATAAACCGTTATATTCTGGATAATATCTCCTATGAACTGAAGGATACGGACGGAAGCGTAAATCTCAAACGGAAAAAGGATGTGGAAGTGTATCTTGAGAAACGCGCATGGGATGAATTATATAAAAAGTCCAGATCCTTCAAGGTGGAAGATGTGATGAACGGTTTTATCAGAAAAGCCATACTGACGGCAATTGATGATGCATGGGTGGAGCAGGTGGATTATTTGCAGCAGCTCCAGTCGGCGGTAATGGGAAGAAGTTCGGCACAGCGGAATCCGGTATATGAGTACCAGAAGGAGGCGCTGGAATCCTTTCGTGATATGGAGCAGACAATTCGAAGAGAAATTGTGCGAAATGTACTTTTAAGCAGTGTTTTCGTGGATGGGGAAGGAAAGATTCAGGTGGTGCTGCCATAACATGTAAGAGGAAGGAAAGGGTGAAAATGGTCTACAATTTTAATCTTGGAATCGGCTGGGCATCCAGCGGAGTGGAATATGCACAGGCATACCGGGCGAATATTTTAAGAAGAATCGGACAGGATGCAAAATTTGTGTTTACGGATATGTTTCCGCAGGAAAACATTGAACATATGACAAAGAATATCGGTTTCCTGGATTCGGAGGTTTTGTGGCTCTATACTTTTTTTTCGGACTGTAAGATTGCACCGGTTTCTTTTTCTTTAAAAGACCTTGAAAAACAGTTTTCGGACCGGAAATATACGTTTACGCGGCAGGGAAATAAGGCAAAGTATGAATTTTCGGAAGAAGACATTTTCTACATGGTTTATCTGACAGACGAAAAAAGCAATCTGGTGCACCGGGTGGAAATTGTATCGAGAGGAAAATTAATCCGGAAGGATTACTATACCTACTGCCGCATTTATGCGGAATATTATGCACCGCTGGACGGCAGGGCGCATCTGTACCAGCGCCGCTTTTTCAATGAAGACGGAACCGTGGCATATGAAGAAATCAATGATAATGATGTGGTGATGTATCAGTTTCCGGATCGATTGATCTGCTCGAAGGAAGAGCTGGTGGGATATATGGTGTCGAAGCTTGCCCTGACGGAGCAAGATGTGGTTTTGATTGACCGCACCACCGGAATCGGGCAGGCAATCATGCAGAATGCAGGATCTGCCAAAATCGGAATCGTTATCCATGCGGATCACTTCAGTGAGGGCAGTACGGATGAAGTCAATATCCTTTGGAACAATTATTATGAGTATGCATTTTCGCAGCACAGGCGCGTGGCGTTTTATGTGACGGCAACCGACGCGCAGAACACGCTGCTCAGGGAACAGTTTCAGAAGTATTATGGGATTACGCCGTGTGTTGTAACGATTCCGGTGGGCAGTCTGGACCGACTGGTGTATCCGAAGAATGGGCGGAAAAAGCATGCTTTGATTACAGCATCCAGACTTGCCTCGGAAAAGCACGTGGACTGGCTGGTTGCAGCGGTCTGTGAAGCGAGAAAACAGATTCCGGATCTGACACTGGACATTTACGGAAAAGGTGGAGAGGAAGAAAGACTGCAAAAACAGATCAGACGTCTGCGGTGTACGGACTATGTGCGTTTATGCGGACAGCAGAATCTGGCAGAGGTTTATGCAGGCTATGAGGCATATCTGTCCGGTTCCACCAGCGAAGGCTTCGGGCTGACACTTTTAGAGGCGGCAGGCTCGGGACTTCCCATTATTGGTTTTGATGTGCGCTATGGAAACCAGACTTTTATCGAAGACGGAAAGAACGGATACCTGATTGAAGCGGGCAGTGAGATGGATTCCAAACTGCGTATTGGCAAACTTGCGGAAGCCATAGTGCGGCTGTTTACGGAGGCAGATCTGGAAGCTTTTTGTGAACACTCATACCGGATTGCAGAGCGGTATCTGACAGAGGAGGTGGAGAATCAATGGAAAAATCTGTTGCAGGAAATGACTTCCTGCTCCTGATGGACAATTTTTCGGAGGAAAGCCGGAAGCTTTATACTTCCTTTCTCCTGTCCGGACAGAAATTTCATACAGTGATATTGGAGGATGAGGGATTTTTGCCGGAGGGTGCAAAATCCGTATATGATTATTTCCTGGGAGATTATAAAAATGCACCGGATTCCTTTGGAAGACCGCGGTATTTCAATCAGATACCTGTGCCGGATTACTGGGAGATTAAAGGCAACAATACGCAGGCGCAGGTGTATGACCTCTACCGTGAAAGGGGCAGAATTTTCTATACGGAACCGAAGAATAAGCGGCTGGTGAAGGTGGTGGACTGGCTGGACGAGAGAGGCGTCGTGCGTTCCAGCGATCACTACAATTCCTGTGGGGCACTGTATGCAAGAACGGTTTTTAATGAAAAGGGACAGAAGGTTACCAAAACCTATTTTTCGGCAGAGGGACAGGAAAAGATTGTCGAAAATTATGTAACGAATGACATTATCTTAAATGACGGGGACAAGGTGCGCATTTTTAACAACAAAACGGATTTTGCCGTCTATGCGTTAAAGGCTGCGGGATTGGAAAATCAGCGGATTTTTTTCAATACGCTGTCCACTTCGTTTTTCGTCTCGGAGAGGTTACGGAATCCGGACAGGAACCATGTACTGTTCTGGCAGGAGCCAAAGCGGGAGGATATTCCGGGAAATATGGTAGGGATTCTGGAAAAAAGAAGCGGTACCGGAGCCGTTATGGTACAGAACCGCGCGGCATACGAGAAGCTTCTGGAGCTTGGAGCAAATCCGGAGGTTTTGCATCTGCAGGGATATCTGTATCCTTTTGAGCGGGAGAACAGGCATGGACGAGAGGCACTGATCTGTACGAATTCCGATAACATTGAACAGTGCCGGAAGGTTATAGAGGCTTTGCCGATGTTGCATTTTCACATTGCGGCGCTCACGGAGATGTCTTCCAAGCTTATGGCAATGGGAGAATACGACAATGTTACGCTGTATCCGAATGTGAAAATGAATTTTCTGGACCGGCTGTTTGAGCGCTGTGACTGGTACTTTGACATCAATCATTATGGGGAAATTGTGTCGGCACTCCGGCGTGCATTTTTGCAGAATCAGCTCATATTTGCCTTTGAAGAGACGGCGCACAGGAGGGAGTATACGGCATCGGAGCATATCTATCCGGCAGCAGATTCAGACCGTATGCTGGAGGACATCCGTGCCATTCTGGAAGATAATCATCTTATGGAGAAGCATCTGGAAATGCAGCGGAAAGAGGCCATGGCGGAGGAGCAAATTTCCCTTTTCAGATAAAGAAAAACGTGTTATACTGTAAAAAAGTGGAGAAAAATGCAATGGCGCAAGGCCGGAAAGGAGACTTTATGGGAAAAAGAATCAAGAGAATGACAGCTCTGATACTGGTATTCTGTCTGATTTTCCTGGCAGGCGGCATGAGCACGGAAGCAAAGGTGATCACCCCGAAAGCCTCCGGCAAGAGCGTGCAGGAAAACTCGCAGGTGGTCATTGACTATTCCAACATTACGGAGGGATATGTCATGGTAAAGTATAAGAAGTCCACCAAGGTAAAGCTGAAGGCACAGGTTAAGTGTCCAACCGGTGTGACATATACTTACAATATAAAGCCTAAGAAATGGGCAACATTTCCGCTCTCAGAGGGAAACGGGGATTATAAGGTGACGGTGTATACGAACGTGTCGGGCAACAGCTATGCAACCGCCGCTTCCCAGAGTTTTAATGCGAAGCTCAAGGATGCGCAGTCTCCGTTTTTGATGTCGAATCAGTTTGTAAATTATACTTCAAGCACCAAGTGTGTGAAGAAGGCGAAGTCTCTGTGCAAGAATACATCTAAAGAGATGAAGAAGGTCGAAAAAATCTACAACTGGACCATTGATTATTTCAAGTATGACAAGAAGAAGGCAAAGAATGTGGAAAGCGGATATCTGCCGAATCTGGATTCCGTATATAAGTCAAAGAAGGGAATCTGCTTTGACTATGCCGCTACCATGACGGCGATGCTTCGCAGTCAGGGAGTTCCGACAAAGCTTGTAATCGGTTATGCGGGCTCGGCTTATCATGCATGGATCAGCGTATATTCCGAAAAGGAAGGCTGGATTGACAATGTCATCTATTTTGACGGAGAGAAGTGGAACCGGATGGATCCGACTTTTGCATCTTCCTCCAACTCCAGTTCTTCGATAATGAAGTATATCGGAGACGGAAGCAATTATAAAGCAAAGTATGCATATTAACTGAATTATTCACAGGACCAAGTGAAATCGTAATTCGGGCGTCAAGCTTGCTTGTAAGACGAATTTATGATTCACTTGGCGGGTGAATAGAATTCACCCACCACACAGCCTCAGACAAAAGCTGCAAAGCAGCGAAAGGTGTGCATTGCACAACTGGTCTGTGGCTTGTGGTGTTTGTGAATAATTCGGCTCAAAGTAATAAGGCTTGTGATTTTTCACAGGCCTGTTTTAAATCAGGCAAAGGATGGAACAGCTATGAAGAAAATGAACTTATCCAATGATTATCTGTCGGCATTCTGCCTGCAGGTTTCCCTCCTGCTTCATGCAGGCATCTCCATAGGAGATGGACTGCAGATGCTGGCAGAAGACGAAGAGGATGCACAGGCAAAGAAACTTCTGCTGGGGATGAGTGAGCAGGTGGATAATGGATTACAGATGTCGGATGCCATGGAACAGAGCGGATGTTTTCCGGATTATGTGGTTTACATGGCGAGAACCGGGGAGGAGACCGGACGCACGGAAGCGGCATTTAAAGCACTTGCCGATTATTATGAGAGGCAGAGGCAGTTGTCGGAGCGTATCCGGAGCGCCATTTTGTATCCGGTTATTTTACTCATACTGATGCTCTTGATTATTGGAATTCTGCTGGTGCGTGTGCTCCCGATTTTTGATACGGTATACAGACAGCTCGGTGGCAGTATGACAGGCATGGCGGCGGGCCTGCTGCGGTTTGGAGAGGTGCTGTCTTCAGCGCTTCCGGTACTTGGCATTGTGATGGGGATTTTTGCAGTCGCTGTTCTGGTTCTCTATTTTTCCGACGGTCTTCGGGCAAAGCTGACGGGATGGCTGAAAAGCTGCTTTGGAGACAGGGGAGTCTTTCGCAAAGTGGGAATGGCGCGTTTTGCTTCGGCTCTTTCCATGGGGATGATGAGTGGTCTTGCCATTGAAGATGCCATGCGTACCGCAATGGATTTCCATGAGGATTCCAGAAAGGTGAGAGCCGGCTATGAACAGTGCCTGGAAAATCTGGAACAGGGTGAGCCTTTGGCGGATTCTCTGAAAAAGGCAGATATCTTTCCGGCAATGTACTGCAGAATGATTTCCCTTGGTGTAAAAAGCGGTGCAGGGGATGACATTATGGTTGAGATTGCGGGAAGACTTGAGGAGGATGCGGAGCGAACCATTGACGGGGCAGTGTCCAGGATAGAGCCTACAATCGTGATTATCACCTCCATTCTGGTTGGTGTGATTCTTTTGTCCGTGATGATTCCGCTTATGAATATTATGGCATCCATCGGATAGAAAGTGACGGATGAGAACATGGGAAAACATTTTTTGCGAAAACTGGATACGCTGCTGAAATATCTGGTTATGCCGTTTTGTATGATTGCGGCGGCTGGCATATTGCTGGTGGCGGCAGGAAACGTCAGCAGCAGGCAGGAGGCGGAAAGTTTAAAGCAGATGCAGGACAGCATACAGAAGGCGGTCTTAAACTGTTATGCCATAGAAGGCAGTTATCCTGCCACAATCGATTATATGGAAGAACATTACGGTCTGCAGATTGATCATGACAGGTATGATGTGTTTTATGAGATTTTTGCGGATAATGTCATGCCGGAAATTACGGTTGTCAGTAAATAAGGAAGTGGAATATGAAGAGAGAGACAACAAGGCATCATATGGATGGTGTCTATGTGCTGTTGTTATTTGCGGTATTTGCCGGGTGTATTCTTCTGGTTTTGCTGTTTGGCGCTTCCTCCTATGAGAAACTGGTGGAGAGGGACCGGGCTGCTTACAATCAGAGAACCGGCGTACAGTATCTTGCGGCAAAACTGCGGCACAGTGACAGTACAGGCAATATATTTGTGGGAAGCTTTTCGGACAGGACAGATGCCGGGGCGGATGAAACGAATACGCTCTATCTGCAGTTTGTCGGGGAGGACGGAGAAGTACCGGGATTCTATACGAAGATTTACTATTATGACGGATATATCCGTGAAGTTTTGTGTGCGGAGGACGGTGGGCTTGCGCCGGAGGACGGGAGTGAGATACTGGCGGCAAAAGGACTTCAGATTCAAAAAGAGGGAAGTCTGATCACCTTTACCGTCACTAATGAAGATGGAAGTGAAAGCAGCCTGAATATGGCTGTGCGGAGCGGGCAGGAGGATAAGTGATGCAGGAAAAGCAAAGCAAGGCTCCGCTGGTTTTGATGGAGCAGGTGATTATGGTGCTGGTGTTCGCACTGGCAGCCGCACTGTGTGTACAGGCTTTTGTAAAAGCAAGAAGCATATCCGTGCATTTGTCGGAAGAAAATCATGCCATGAATGTCAGTCAGACGCTTGCGGAGACGCTAAAGGCATACCATGGAGATTTGGATGCGGTATGCGATAGGATTGGCGGAGAAGTAAAAGAGGATGGGATAATCCTGTATTACGATTCCGATTGGAATCCTGCCTCCGCGGAAGAAGAGGCAGGGTTCGAGGCTTCTTTTGTACAAAAGGATATCGGAAAACTGTGCAGTTATGGAGAGATTACGGTTTCGGATGCAGAGAACGGGAGAGAGATTTCTTCCATGGAAGTTGCGTGGCAGGAGGTAGAGGATGAATAAGAAGACAAATGTTCCGGCTCCGGTGGGCGGAAGTTCCCTTCTCGTGATTTTTTCCGTGCTCTGTCTTACGGTTTTTTCCATGCTGGTTCTGGCTACGGTGAAGGCGGATGAGAGGCTGGCAGAGGAAAGCTATGATTCCGTCACGGCCTATTATCAGGCAGACTGCGAGGCGGAGAGAATTCTCGGCAATCTCAGAGCCGGAATTGTGGATGATGGTGTGGTGCAAAAAGGAGATCTCTATGCATACAGTTGTCCGGTGAGTGATACACAGGTATTAAGTGTGGTGGTGGAAGTCACCGGACAAGAATATAAGGTGCACCGGTGGGAGCTGGAAGAGACCACCCGGTGGGAGCCGGAAGAATATATGGAATTGTTTGATGTAGACGATTTCATGGAGGAGTAGAAGATGGAAATTGAGACCAGTTATTATCAGCAGTTGATGGAAGAATATTTGAAAAAAGCGGTGGCAGACAAAGCTTCGGATCTTTTCATCATTGCCGGAGGACAGGTAAGCTATAAGGTGGAGGGCGTGATCAAATGCATTTCCGAGGAAAAAGTATTCCCGGATCAGACCAAGGAACTGATTCAGGCAATCTATACGATGGCACAGCGGGATATGCACAAATATGAGACAGAAGGGGATGATGACTTCTCCTTTGCGAGGATGGGACTTGCCAGATTCCGTGTCAATGCATTCCGGCAGAGAGGTTCCATGGCTGCGGTCATCCGAATTGTGCAGTTTGAGATACCGGATTATCACAGTCTGCAGATACCGGATGAGGTCATGGCAATCGCAAAGGAGCAGCACGGCATGGTGATTTTTTCCGGTACGGCGGGAAGCGGAAAGTCTACCACCCAGGCCTGCATCATTGACAAAATCAATCAGGAGCGGTCGGCGCATATAGTGACGCTGGAGGATCCGATTGAGTATCTGCATCGCAACAACAAATCGTTGATCAGCCAGAGGGAGATTGCAATCGATACCCACGATTATCTGTCGGCGTTGCGGGCATGTCTCAGGCAGGCACCGGATGTCATTCAGCTTGGAGAGATGCGTGACTATGAGACAATACGTACTGCCATGACTGCGGCAGAGACCGGACACCTTCTGTTGGCAACGCTGCACACAAGAGGGGCGGTCAATACCATAGACCGCATTATCGATTCCTTCCCATCCCAGCAGCAGGAGCAGATCCGCACACAGCTTGCGACGGTGCTTATCACCGTGGTTTCGCAACAGCTTGTGCCCGGCGTGGATGGAAAAATGATTCCTGTTTTTGAAATTATGCATGTGAACAATGCAATCAAAAATATGATTCGTGACAATAAGAGTTATCAGATTGACAATGCGATTCAGACTTCTGCGTCGGAAGGAATGATTTCCATGGATCAATCCCTGATTGCCCTGTGCCAAAGCGGCAGGATTACCGCGGATGTTGCGGTGGGTTATGCGGCAAATCCGGAACAGGTAGCCCGGAAAGTCAGATAAATAAAAAGATATAGGAGAGAGACATCAGTATGAAAAAAATAATTGATATGATCACGGATGAAGTGACCGCAGTATTTACGGAGAACGGATATGATGCAAAATATGGTAAGGTGACATTGTCAAACAGACCGGATCTCTGCGAGTATCAGTGTAACGGAGCAATGGCGGCGGCAAAGGAATATAAATGTGCCCCATTTATGATTTCCGATAAGATTGCAGAGGGACTTAAGGGAAATAAAATGTTTGAAAGCGCAGAATCCGTAAAGCCGGGCTTTATCAATTTAAAGCTCTCACCGGAGTTCCTTGCCGGATATGTCAGCGACATGAAAGAGGACAGCGGACGGTTCGGATGTGAGAAAGCAAAGAATCCGAAGACGATTATCGTGGATTACGGCGGACCGAATGTGGCAAAGCCACTTCATGTGGGACATCTGCGTTCGGCAATTATCGGCGAGAGTGTAAAGCGTATCGGAAAATTTATGGGCCACAATATGATCGGTGATGTGCATCTGGGAGACTGGGGACTTCAGATGGGCTTGATTATTGTGGAACTTAAGGAGAGAAAACCGGAGCTGGTATATTTTGATGAAAACTATACCGGAGAATACCCAAAGGAAGCACCGTTTACCATATCGGAGCTGGAAGATATTTATCCGACGGCCAGCGGCAAATCCAAGGAAGATAAGAACTTTAAGGCGGCAGCACTGCAGGCAACCCATGAGCTTCAGCAGGGCAGAAGAGGCTATCAGGCACTTTTACAGCATATCCTGAATGTGTCCGTGACAGACTTAAAGCGCAATTACAGTAATCTCAATGTCTCCTTTGAGCTGTGGAAGGGAGAATCGGATGCACAGCCGTATGTGCCGGATATGGTGCAGAAGATGAAGGATGAAGGCTATGCCTATATGAGTGAGGGCGCACTGGTGGTGGATGTGAAGGAGGATACCGATGCCAAAGAGATTCCGCCTTGTATCATTTTAAAGTCGGACGGAGCGTCTTTGTACAGTACCACGGATCTGGCAACCATCGTCATGCGTGTGAAGGAGTATCATCCGGATGCAATTATCTATCTTGCGGATGCAAGACAGAGCATGCATTTTACCCAGGTATTCCGTTGTGCGCGCAAAACCGGACTGGTGGGAGAAGACGTGGAATTGAAGCACATAGGCTTCGGAACCATGAACGGCAAGGACGGAAAGCCTTTTAAGACCAGAGACGGCGGTGTGATGCGTCTGGAATATCTTCTGGATGAGATTAACGAGCAGATGCTGAAAAAAATCACCGAGAACCAGAAGGAAAAAGAAAGTCTGGATATCTCGGAGGAAGAGGCAAAGCAGACGGCAAAGACGGTTGCGCTTGCCGCAGTTAAGTACGGCGATCTTTCCAATCAGGCGAGCAAGGATTATATCTTTGATATGGAGAGATTTACTTCCTTTGAGGGAAATACCGGACCATATATTCTTTACACGATCGTAAGAATCAAGTCCATTTTAAAGAAGTATGAGTCAGCCGGAAATACTCTGCCGAAAGGTGGCATAGAGGCAGCTCATTCTGTGGGCGAAAAGAATCTGATGCTGGCACTCAGCGGATTTAATGCCATGATGGAGGGTGCTTTTGATGAGAAGGCACCGCACAAAATCTGTGCATATATCTACGAGCTTGCAAATGCGTTTAACGGATTCTATCACGGAACCAAGATTCTTTCCGAGGAGAACGCACAGATTCAGCAGTCATACATCGGTCTTCTCATGCTGACGAAAGAAGTGCTGGAAACCTGTATTGATATTCTGGGATTTTCTGCACCGGATCGGATGTAAATAATCAGGCATAAAACAGAATATATAGCATAAGTATAAGTCATAGGACAAAGTGTCCTATGACTTTTTTCATTTACGAACATGAGGTAGATTATGAAAGAAATGCAACTGCTGCAATATTTCCCGCTGCAACTGCGGGAAGAGCTCAGCGAAGGAATGTTATGTGGAGCGGAAGAAGTTCGCGTGCGGGTGGGACAACCGTTGGAAATCCGATATACCGACGCGGCAAGCCGTACCTTCGGAAGAATGGACAGGGGACAGCTTCAGGAGATGCTAAACTATCTGAGCGGATATTCCATTTATGCCATTGAAGAGGAACTGAGGCAGGGGTTCTTCACGGTGGAGGGAGGACATCGTATCGGGGTATCCGGCAGAACCAGCTATCGCAAAAAAGGGCGGTGGAATGAGATGAATCTTCTGTCGGATATCAACGGATTAAACATCCGCATTGCGCATGAGTTAAAAGGCTGTGCAAAGGAAATTGTCCCCAGACTGTACTGCGGAAACAGCATTTATCCCACCCTTTTGTATGCGCCGCCGGGGGTTGGAAAGACCACTTATCTGCGGGACTGCATCCGGCTCTTATCTCTTGGAGACAGCGGGCACAGGGGACTGAAAATCGGGGTTGTGGATGAGAGGTCTGAGATTGCGGCATGTCACAGGGGTGTGCCACAGAATGATTTGGGTCCCCGGGTGGACGTGCTTGACAACTGTCCCAAGGAGCAGGGAATGCGGATGCTTCTTCGCTCCATGTCACCGGAAGTGATTGCTGTGGATGAGCTTGGAACAGACGGAGATTTTGAGGCGGTGGCAGAGAGCACAAAATGCGGGGTGGCGGTAATCGGAACAGTTCACGCAGGCAGCAGGGAGGAAGTTCTTGAAAGGCTGGAGCAGACAAAATTAAAAAAGCTTCTTGGAAAAGTGAAGCTGATTGGACTGTCAAGGGAAGAGGACGGAAGCAGAAAAATTCGTATCAGTGACGGAGGAAGAGGATTGTGAGAAAGCTGCTTGGAATGTTACTGATTTTACTGGGGTGTTTGATGGGATTGTACCGGTGGACACAGGCACAAAGGAAAAGACAGGCATTCATGGAAGCCTGTATTCGTCTGTTCGCCGGATTTGCCTATGCCGTGGAGGTTGGACATGTCCGTTTATATGATTTCCTGGAAGGGTTTGAAATCGGACAGGAGCAACTGTCTGACTTTCTGGCAGATCTGAAAAAGCTTTTGCAGGAAAATCAATATGCGGGAGGGCAGGCAGCATGGCGGGCAGCCATGGAGAAAAATTGTCCGGTGCAGGAAATCCGGGGGGAAGCACGGGAAATTCTGATGGCATCTGCAGAAGCCTTTTTTGGAACAAGCAGTCAGGAGAGTCTGCGCTGTATTGAGGTCTGCAGAAGACGTATGGAGGAATGTCTGGAGCGGGAGCGAAAGGAGTACCGTAAGAAACGCAGGGTGTACATGCCCGTTGGCATGCTTAGCGGCCTGATGCTTGTGATTCTTTTGATTTAAGGAAAGGGATGTTATGAGTGTAACGATTATATTTAAAATCGCGGCAGTTGGAATCGTGGTTGCGGTGCTCAGCCAGATTTTAAAACATAGCGGAAGGGAGGAGCAGGCGTTCCTGATGAGTCTTGCGGGGCTTTTGATAGTCTTGTTCTGGATTGTGCCGGGAATCAGTGAATTGTTTGAGACCATGGAGACGCTTTTTGCCATGTAATCATGCCAAAAATCGGATTGATTGGAATAACGGCGGTGTTTCTTGCACTGCTTTTTAAAAAAGAAAAGGGAGAGTTTTCGTTTTTGATTGCGGTGGCGGCATCTGTCATCATCTTTGTCTATGCTCTTGGAAGATTTCAGGCGGTTGCGGATTTTTTGTCGGGAATACTGGAAAAACTTCCGATTGAGAAAACGTATCTTCTGGCGCTTTTAAAAATGCTTGGAATCACTTACATAGCAGACTTTTCCGTGTCGGTCTGCAGGGAAGCCGGGTATTCCTCCGTCGGAAACCAGATAGAAATCTTTGCAAAGCTTTCCATTATTGCGTTAGGTCTGCCGCAGCTCATGTATCTGGTCACAGCTTTGGAAGCTCTTACCTGAGGAGATAAAAACAAAGGGGGAGGTGAAGGAATGAAAAAGGTGGTCGCATTTGTGCTTCTTGTGATGTTTTTTGCGAAGCCGCAGACTGTATGGGCGCAGGATTATACGGAAGAGATTCTGGAGGAACTGGAGCTGGAAGAAGTGGATGAGCAGTTGGAAATCGGAACCGATAAGATTGATTTTGAGAGTCTGGTGAGTGCTTTTACGGAGAAGGGGATGGAGGGCATTGACAAAGAAATGCTGGGGGATTATGTATTTGACCTTCTTTTCTATGAACTGGAAAAGGCGGGACCGATGTTTGTGGAAATCCTCAGTGTATCCTTTATTTTTGCCCTGTTCGGAAAAGTGCTGGTGACAAAGAAGGGATATGTGTCGGAGCTTGGATTTTTTACGGTATACACAGGCATTATGCTGTTGCTCTTGCAATCATTTTCCATGATTGGGGAAGTGGTGGAGGCCGGGGTGGAAAAAGTGGTCTCTTTTATGACTGCCTTTATTCCCACCTATGCGGCAACCTTAATGCTGACGGGAGGCGGAGCCTCGGCAGGAGCCTTTTATGAGCTTGCGTTCGGACTGATTTATCTGCTGGAGCTTGGAATGAAGTTCGTGTTTCTTCCTGGAATACCTGTTTTTGTGCTGATTCTGCTTCTGGATCATTTTTTTGAGGAACCGAAGCTGTCCAAGCTGGCAAAGCTGATAGAGGACGGAATCCGTCTGCTGATGAAGATGGGCGTTGCAGCGGTGGTTGGACTGGGCGTGGTGCAGTCGCTTCTGGCTCCGGCAAAGGACCGGCTTGCGGCCAGCAGCCTTTATCACGGACTGGAGGCGGTGCCGGGGGTGGGAAATACCTTTGGTGCAGCCGGTGAGATTCTGGTGGGATGCGGCATCATGATTAAGAACAGTGTCGGTGCGGCGGCGCTTGTCCTGCTTTTGGTCCTATGGCTTGTGCCGCTTTTAAAAGTCTTTTGCTTTTATGCCATGTACCGTGTGACGGCGGCCGTGCTCTGGCCATTTTGCGACAGGAGAATTGCAAAATGTGTGCAGGATGTTGCAAGGGGCAGTTCCCTTTATCTGACGCTGATACTGGATATCATGCTTTTGTTTTTTATCACTATCTCCGTCATTGGTGCGGCGTCCGGTTTTATTTGTTGAGGAGGCAGGATGATTCTGGATTTTGTCAAAAATTATTTTTTACTGATGCTAATTCTGTTTCTCTTATCCTATCTGGCACCAAAGGAGGAATACCGGAAATATTTTGATTATTTTATCAGTATCCTGGTGATTGCCATTCTGATACAGCCGCTTGGCGTGTTTGTAAACAAAGGGGCACAGAATCAGGTGAAGGAGGAGCTGGAGAAGATTCGGGAGGATATGGATAAAATCGAATATTGTGAGAAGGGAGAGAATATATTTGAACAGTTTCTTGGAGAAACTAAAGAAACGGAGTAAAACCGATTATCTGGTTTTCATTCTGCTGGGAGTACTGGTGATGATTGTCGCATTCCCCACGGAAAAGAAGAAAGAAACGGAAAATACGGAAGATTCGCAGCAGACGGCAAAGGAAGAGGAGACAGATACCGAAAAAATGGAAGAACAGCTTGCAGCGTTAATCAGCCGTATGGAGGGGGCGGGAAAAACAAGGGTTATGATTACGCTGGAGGATGAGGGATACATGCAGGTGGACAAAAATCTCTCCACCGACGAAAAAAAGCGGGAAGAGGAAACGGTGGTCTACGATAGCGGGGATAAAGAGACTCCGTATGTGGTGCGAAGGGAGAGCCCGCGGGTGAAAGGCGTTGTGGTGGTGGCGGAGGGAGGAGATAATCCCGGGGTGGTAAGTGCAATTTCCAATGCGGTAATGTCATTATTTGATATCGAGGCGCATAAAGTAATAGTAGTTAAAATGTCAGTGCAGGAGGAATAACGGTGAAGAAAAAGATACATAAAAATCAGGTGGTTATTACAACGCTTGCGGTTTTGATTGCAATTGCGGGATATGTCACTTATGACAAAAAAAGCGGAGATGCTAAAGAGGATGCCAAAACGGTGGCAAATACGGATTACACGGTGGGAGAGAACCTGTCGGAAAAAGATTATGATATTGCGGAGGATGCGGACGGCGAAATTGTTGCGACGGCATCCACGGAAGAAATTGAAAATCCGGGAGAGACACTTCTGACCAGTGCGCCGGTGACTTCCGATTATGCGGCAAAAATCAAACTGAACCGTGAGCAGGTGCGTTCCAAAAACAGGGAAACGCTTCAGGCAATCATTGACAATGAGACGCTGGAGGATGCCCAGAAACAGGCGGCAGTGGACGAGATGATTACCCTGACGGAAATTGCGGAAAAGGAGTCTGCTGCGGAGATGATGCTGGAAGCCAAGGGGTTTACCAATGTGGTGGTCAGCATCAATGAGGATGCCTGTGATGTGGTGCTTGACATGGGAGATGTGACGGATGCAAAGCGCGCACAGGTGGAGGATATTGTCAAGAGAAAGACCGGAATGTCTGCGGATAAAATTGTCATTACACCCCTGTAAGAAACAGTTGAAAATCCAGCTCTTTTAGAGTAAAATGAAATGCAGTGTGCAGATTATTTTGGAGGATATGTTGTGAGCGACTTAAGAAAAGAGATAGAAAAGAGACGTACCTTTGCGATTATTTCCCATCCGGATGCAGGAAAAACTACTTTGACCGAGAAATTCCTGTTATACGGAGGAGCCATCAATCAGGCAGGTTCCGTCAAGGGAAAGGCAACTGCAAAGCATGCGGTATCAGACTGGATGGAAATCGAGAAGCAGAGAGGAATCTCCGTAACCTCCTCGGTTCTTCAGTTCAATTATGACGGATACTGTATCAACATTCTGGATACACCGGGACATCAGGACTTTTCGGAGGATACTTACAGAACCCTGATGGCAGCGGATTCGGCGGTCATGGTCATCGATGCAAGCAAGGGCGTTGAGGCGCAGACACGTAAGCTTTTCAAGGTCTGCGTGATGCGCCATATTCCGATTTTTACTTTTATCAATAAGATGGATCGTGATGCAAACGATACCTTTGAGCTTCTGGACGATATCGAAAACGAGCTGGGAATCGCAACCTGTCCCATCAACTGGCCAATCGGTTCCGGAAAAGAATTCAAGGGTGTATATGACCGCAGAACCAGAAAAGTCATGACTTTTGCGGATACCCTGAAGGGAACCAAAGAGGGTTCGGAGAAGATTATCGATATTGATGATCCGGCTCTGATTCAGGAAATCGGAGAGGAGAAAAAGGCGATTCTGGATGAAGAAGTTGAACTTCTGGACGGAGCCAGTGCGGAATTTGATATGGAGCTGGTTACAAAGGGAGAGCTTTCCCCTGTCTTTTTTGGTTCAGCCCTGACAAACTTCGGTGTGGAGACTTTTTTGCAGCATTTTCTGCAGATGACCTATGCTCCGACAGCTCGCGTGGCGGACACCGGTATCGTGGATCCGTTCCAGGAAGATTTTTCGGCGTTTGTATTCAAGATTCAGGCAAACATGAATAAGAATCACCGCGACCGTATTGCATTTATGCGTATCTGTTCCGGCAAATTCACCGCCGGTATGGAGGTGTTTCATGTACAGGGTGGCAAGCAGATTAAGCTCGCCCAGCCGCAGCAGATGATGGCGGATGAGCGTAAGATGGTGGAGGAAGCCTATGCCGGTGATATCATAGGAATCTTTGATCCGGGTATTTTTTCCATCGGAGACACACTTACCACCGCAAAAGACAAATTCTGCTTTGAGGGAATCCCGACTTTTGCGCCGGAGCATTTTGCAAGGGTAAGACTGGTTGACTCCATGAAGCGCAAGCAGTTTGTCAAGGGAGTGACACAGATTGCGCAGGAAGGTGCCATTCAGATTTTTCAGGAATATAAAGGCGGTATGGAAGAGATAATAGTAGGTGTTGTGGGAGTTCTGCAGTTCGACGTATTAAAATTCCGTCTTGAGAATGAGTACAATGTGGAAATCAGGCTGGAGAACCTGCCATATGAGCATATCCGCTGGATTGAGAATAAGGATGAGATTGATGTGGATGACCTGACAGGAACCTCTGACATGAAGAAGGTCATTGACATGAAAGGCAATCCGCTCCTTCTGTTTGTAAACGAATGGAGTGTCGGTATGACGTTAGACCGCACCGAGGGATTAAAGCTGGCAGAGTTCAGCAAAAATTAGGAGGACAGGCATGGGTGTAGTTGAGTTGACAAAAGAGAATTTCGAAGAAGAAGTTTTGGCGGCGAAGGTTCCGGTGCTCATTGATTTCTGGGCAGACTGGTGCGGTCCCTGCAAGATGCAGTCACCCATTGTGGATCAGCTTGCCGAGGAGTACGGTGACCGTGTCAAAATCTGTAAGGTGAACGTGGACGAGCAGCCGGCACTGGCACTGAACTATCAGGTTACCAACATTCCGACACTGGTATTCATGAAGTATGGAATTTTTCAGGAACGGATGATCGGATTACAGAGCCGGGAAACGATTCAGGAATATCTGGAAACTCTGCTTGACGCAGAATAAGAGCATAAGTATAATAAGAACAGTTGCAAGTGTGACTGTTCTTTTTATTTTCCCATTTTTGAAATTTAGGTTGACAACAGAAAAGAGTTATACTATTATTAGAACATAAAAACGAACATAAGTTCGTAAGAAGGAGATTATTATGGCAAAGGAAGATAAATTAAAGGCATTGGATGCGGCAATCGCGCAGATCGAGAGACAGTATGGTAAGGGTTCGGTCATGAAGCTGGGAGACAATTCGGCGAACATGAATGTGGAGACGATTCCAACCGGTTCCCTGAGTCTGGATATTGCTCTGGGACTTGGAGGACTTCCGAAGGGACGTATTGTGGAGATATACGGACCGGAATCCAGTGGTAAGACCACGGTTGCGCTTCACTGTGTTGCGGAAGTGCAGAAGCAGGGAGGCATTGCGGGATTTATTGATGCGGAGCATGCACTGGATCCGGTATATGCCAAGAATATCGGGGTGGATATTGATAATCTTTACATATCACAGCCGGACTGCGGAGAGCAGGCGCTTGAGATTACGGAGACGATGGTGCGCTCCGGAGCTGTGGATATCGTGATTGTGGATTCCGTTGCGGCTCTTGTTCCGAAGGCTGAGATTGACGGAGATATGGGAGATTCCCACGTGGGACTGCAGGCAAGACTGATGAGTCAGGCGTTGCGAAAGCTTACCGGTATCATCAGTAAGTCCAACTGTATCGTAATATTTATTAATCAGCTTCGTGAGAAGGTGGGTGTCATGTTCGGAAATCCGGAGACAACAACCGGTGGACGTGCGCTTAAGTTCTATTCTTCCGTCCGGCTGGATGTCCGAAGAGTGGAGGCCTTGAAGCAGGCAGGAGAAGTCATTGGAAACCACACAAGAGTCAAGGTGGTTAAGAATAAGGTCGCACCGCCTTTTAAAGAGGCAGAGTTTGACATTATGTTCGGAAAGGGAATTTCCAAGGAAGGAGATATTCTGGATCTGGCTGCGAATGTTGGCATCATCAACAAATCCGGTGCATGGTATGCTTATGAGGGCGATAAGATTGGACAGGGACGTGAGAATGCCAAGACTTATCTGCGCGAGAATCCTCAGTTCTGCGATATGATTGAGCAGAGAGTCAGAGAGCACTATTTTGCACAGGAGGAGAACATACCGGAGACGGAGGAACCGAAGAATCCGGAACCGGCAGATGAGGAAGAATAAAGCCGATGCAGATGGTTACGGAGATTGTTCCCGCGGACAAAAAAGGAAAACAGAAAGTCCGGTTGGATAACGGCGAAGAACTTCTTCTTTACCGGTCGGAGATAAAGCAGTTCCATCTGAAAGAGGGAGAGTCTGTTTCGGAGGAAGATTATTCCCGGCTGATTCACGAAGTCCTGACCAGACGTGCAAAACGCAGAGCCATGCATCTTCTGGAACGGATGGACAGGACGGAGTATCAGCTTCGTGAGAAACTCAGGATGGGCGGATATCCGTCGGAATGTATAGATGCCGCCATTGCATATGTGAAAGACTTTCATTATCTGGATGACCGCCGTTATGCAGGCATGTTTGTACGGCTGCAGATGGAGAAGATGAGCAGGCGGCAGATTCGGACAAAGCTGCTTCAGAAAGGAATCAAAAGCGAACTGATAGAAGAAGCACTGGATGAAGAATATCAGTCAGATGAGACGGAGCAGATTGCAAATCTTCTTAAGAAACGTCATTACAGCCCCGGAGAAGCAGATGAGAAGGAATTTCGAAGGACTTATCAGTACCTTTTGCGAAGAGGGTTTCAGAGCAGTGACATATTAAAACAGATGAAAATATAGATAGACATACTTTTAGAAAGTAAGTAATCTAATATTAGAAACAGGCAACTTGATTTCTTCCACTTTTGAATACAGAATATGAAATTGTTTTAGGTAGAAAAGGTGTCGCGGTAACGGTTCGCATAATGTAGGCTTTATGCTATATTTAGGGAAAAATTTCCGATGTGCGAAAAGAAACATTGAGCGAGAAAGAGGAGGATAAAAAGGATGAAGAAAGCAAAGAAAAGAAAAAAGACATATTCCTTGCTTGCGTTTTGCTTCTTGTGTGCAATTGGTATTTTAGCTGGAAATAGCATGCAGGTACAGGCAGAGGATCTGATTACGGAAGATGGATATCATTACCGCATAGCGGATAATGGAACAGCGGATACTTCGGATGATACTGTAGAGATTACAAGCTATAGTGGAAGGCTGGCTAACCTTGTGCTTCCGAATGAAATTGACGGCAAACCGGTGACAAGTATTGGGAGCTTTGCTATTACGAATTGTGGGGGGATAACCAGTATCAAAATCCCTAAAAGTGTAAAGAATATCGGAAGTAATGCCTTTAACAATTGTTATGGATTAAAATGTGTCGAAATTCCTAAGGGCGTAGAGTGTATCGGAGCTTATGCTTTTCGGGATTGTGATAATTTAAAAAGCGTCAAAATTTCTAAAGGCGTAAAGAACATTGAAGAGGGTGCCTTTTATGGTTGTTCTACATTAAAGAGTATCAAAATTCCAGAGGGAGTAAAGAGCATTGAAGAGGCTGCTTTTTCTCACTGCTCGGCATTAAAGAGCGTCAAAATCCCTAATAGCGTAGAAAGTATCGGTGCTAATGCATTTTTTTGGTGTGGTGAATTAAAAAGTGTTAATATTCCAAAGAATGTAAAGAGTATTGGAGTCTGTGCCTTTTCGGGTTGCAATTCATTAACAAGTATCGAAATTCCTGAAGGTGTAAAGAGCATCGAAGATAGTACTTTTTCTAGTTGTTCTGCATTAAAGAGTATCAAAATTTCAGGGAGTGTAAAGAGTATCGGGGATTCTGCATTTGTAGATTGTGGGGCATTAAAAAGTATTACAATTCCCCAAAAAGTAGAGAGCATTGGGGAAAATGCTTTTATGAAGTGTAGAGAATTAACCAGTGTTACAATTCCCAAAAATGTAAAGAGCATTGGGTATGCTGCATTTTGTGAATGTAACAAACTAAAGACAATTAACATAAAAACAAAAAAATTAAACTATGTAGGAGAGTATGCTTTTTTGGGTATATCAGAGAATGCAAAGATCAAAGTTCCTGCAGCTAAGTTAAAATATTACAAAAAGTTATTAAAGGACAAGGGACAGGAAGCGACAGTACGGATTGTGAAGTAAAAATATTAAACATCATATACTACACCGAAGAAAGCGTTAGGAAAAACTGCGGAGCTCAAATTTTAGTGAGAGGGAAAATATAAACCCAATCCAGTCCGTAGGGTAGAAATGGTTTTCGACCAAAAAGAAGTGCGCATGACACACTGAAACATTGTCAAACAAATGTCAATGATGGACGAAATTAATTCCAAAACGGTATAGCTTGACATGCTTAAGTAAAAAGGATAATATTATTATATTGTAAAATTATGACATAGAAAGCAATCTTGAATTCTTTTTTGTTATATGTACAATGAAAACTTAATAAAGGAGGTGCTCCTGTGCCACAGTTAATTATTGCTGTTGTTATCGCAATTATTGTTACTGCGGTTGCCGTATGGTTTATCTCTGCGGAATATCACAAGAAGGTTGCAAGTACCAAGATTGGAAATGCAGAGGAACAGGCGAGAAGCATAATCGACGAGGCAGTCAAGAAGGCGGAGACCAAGAAGCGTGAAGCGACTCTTGAAATCAAGGAAGAGACCATCCGTTCCAAGAACGAGTTGGACAAGGAGATTAAAGAGCGCAGAAATGAGATTCAGCGCAACGAGCGTAGAATTGTCCAGAAGGAAGAAAATCTGGATAAGAAGCTTGAAGCATTGGAAAAGCGTGAGGTCGGTCTGAATGCCAGAGACGAAGAGCTGAAGAAGCAGAAAGTTGAGATAGCAAAGCTCAATGAACAGCGGGTGCAGGAACTGGAGAGAATCTCCGGATTAACCTCTGAACAAGCAAAAGAATATCTCTTAAAGACCGTTGAAGAAGATGTGAAGATTGACACTGCAAAGATGATCAAGGAAATGGAAGCGCAGGCGAAAGAGGAGGTTAACAAGAAAGCAAAAGAGTATGTTGTTACCGCCATTCAGAAATGTGCTGCGGATCACGTTGCTGAGACAACAATTTCGGTTGTACAGCTTCCAAATGATGAGATGAAGGGACGTATTATTGGACGAGAGGGACGAAACATTCGAACTCTTGAGACAATGACCGGTGTGGATTTGATTATTGATGATACTCCGGAGGCAGTTATCTTATCAAGTTTTGATCCGATTCGAAGAGAAGTGGCAAGAATCGCACTTGAAAAGTTGATTGTAGACGGGCGTATTCATCCGGCTCGTATTGAGGAAATGGTTGAGAAAGCACAGAAGGAAGTGGAGACCATGATTCGTGAGGAAGGTGAAGCTGCCGTCCTTGAAGTCGGTATTCACGGAATCCATCCGGAACTGGTTCGCCTGTTGGGTAAGATGAAGTTCCGTACCAGTTATGGACAGAATGCTTTGAAGCATTCCATTGAAGTTGCACAGTTGTCAGGACTTCTTGCTGCTGAAATCGGCGAGGATGTTCGTATGGCAAAGCGTGCAGGTCTGTTACATGACATCGGTAAGGCTGTTGATCACGATATGGAAGGTTCTCATATTCAGCTTGGTGTTGAACTGTGCAGAAAGTATAAGGAGTCTTCTCTTATTATCAATGCGGTGGAAGCACATCATGGCGATGTGGAGCCGGAAAGCTTGATTGCTTGTCTGGTACAGGCAGCGGATACAATCAGTGCTGCAAGACCGGGAGCAAGAAAAGAGACACTGGAAACATATTCCAACCGCTTACAGCAGCTTGAGGATATTACAAATGGTTATAAGGGAGTAGAGAAGTCTTTTGCTATTCAGGCAGGTAGAGAGATTCGTATCTTAGTTGTTCCTGAACAGATCAGCGATGCAGACATGGTTCTGCTTGCGAGAGATATCTCGAAGCAGATTGAATCTGAACTGGAATATCCGGGTCAGATAAAAGTTAATGTTATTCGGGAGTCCCGCGTCGTTGACTACGCAAAGTGATTTTGGATGAAGAAATGAAATGTAAGGAAAGGATTGGAAATCAAGTGTTTCCAAGACTTTCCTTATTTTTATAAGGAGGCAGGCAATCATGGAAAGAATGAAGCGTTTAAAAAGAGAATTGATGTATAAGGGAACGATTCTGGACATTTATAAGGATACGATGCAGTTTCCGAACGGTACCCGGGAGGAGTGGGATTTTGTATCCCATCGGATGGGAGCTGCCGCAATTCTGCCGGTGCTTCCGGATGGAAGAATTGTGATGGTTCGTCAGTACCGCAATGCGTTGGAGAGGGAGACTTTGGAGATTCCGGCAGGATGCAGGGACAGCAGGACGGAAGATACCGGACTTTGCGCGGCAAGGGAGATGGAGGAAGAGACCGGTTATAAGAGTGCACAGGTGGAATATCTTCTGTCCCTTCGCACGACGGTTGCATTTTGTGATGAATTCATTGATGTCTATGTGGCAAAGAATCTGGAGCTGGGAGTCCGTCATCTGGATGATGCAGAGTCCATCGATGTGGAGATTTATACTCTGGAAGAACTCTGCAATATGATTTACGAGGGAAAGATTCAGGACGGAAAAACGGTTGCGGCAATTATGGCTTACAGTAATAAAATAAAAAGTTAGGACATATTCTGAAAAGAAAAGTTTTTTCGGATGGAATATGAAAAAAGAAATCATCATTGGAATTTGTTTTTGCATGGCAGGAATTTTATGTGCCGCTTTTTTCGGATACGAGTATTTTACGACTTACGGATTTCTGAATGAATATCATATGAAGTCTTTTGCCGGAACCGAGTGGGACAGCAGTTCGCTGCTTGCAAATATTCTGTGGGAGCGGGGAAAGTTTTTTTCACTGGTATGGATTTTATCCTATACGCCGGTGAAAAAAATCCTTCCCCTTATTTTGCGTTGCGGACTCTTTTTTACGATGGGGGTGTTTCTTGCGGCGTGCGTGCTGAATATGGGACCGGCAGGGTTTGTGTTCTTTTTTGCGTCATGGATTCCGCAGGGATTTTTGTATCTGGCTGCTTTGCTTTTGCTTCTTCATATGGAACCGGGGCATTTTTATCATCAGAAAAATGTGAAGCTGAAAAAAGCCGCATACGTGTCGGCTGTTCTTGTCCTGATACTGTTTGGATGCGTGCTGGAGGCGGTAATCGGAACGAAGTTGCTGGGGTTTGTCATCGGAAGGATTTATGGCTAGAAAAATGGACGTAAAAACACCGAAAAGTTGCGAAAAAACCGCGTAAAAGTTGCGGAAAACAGGCAATATATGGTATACTCATTTTAGGTAATAGCTAAAAACAAAGGAGGACAAATGATGCAGTTGATTTACACAAACGATAAGTGCGTGGGATGCAATCGGTGTATTCGGGAGTGTTAGTGTATCGGAGCCTGTATTGCGGTGGAGAAGGATGGTGTCGACAGTATAGATGTCGATCCTTTGAAGTGTATCGCGTGCGGGGCGTGTATTGACGCCTGTGAGCATCATGCAAGAGAGTTTGTCGATGATACGGAAAGATTCTTTGCGGATCTTGCTGCGGGAGAGAGAATTTCACTTTTGGTCGCACCGGCATTCAAGGCAAATTATCCGCAGGAGTACGAGAGCGTGCTCGGCGGTTTGAAGGGACTTGGGGTAAATCGAATCATTAATGTATCTTTTGGGGCTGATATTACAACGTGGGGATATCTGAATTATATTCAGAAGTATAATTTTACAGGAGGCATTTCACAGCCTTGTCCGGCAATTGTGGGATATATTGAGCGCTATGTACCGGAGCTGCTTCCGAAGCTTTTTCCGGTTCAGAGTCCGATGATGTGCGCGGCCATTTATGCGAAGAAGGAGCTGGGCATCACGGATAAGCTGGCATTTATCAGTCCGTGTATTGCCAAGAAAAACGAGATTGACGATCCAAACAATAAGGGGTACATATCTTACAATGTGACGTTTGACCATCTGATGAAGTACATCAGAGAGCATGGAATCAAGGGACAGCTTGCAAAGGATGAGATTGAATACGGACTTGGTTCCATCTATCCGATGCCGGGCGGACTGAAAGAGAATGTGTACTGGTTTTTGGGAGAGGATGTTTATATCCGTCAGGTAGAGGGCGAGAAGCGGGTTTATAAGTATTTCGAGAGAGAGCAGGGCAATATTCTCTCCGGAAAGAACAAGGCTTTGTTTGTGGATGCTTTAAATTGTGAGGCGGGATGTCTGTACGGTACCGGCGTGGAAGAGGAACGTGCCAATACGGATACTGCATTTTCTGCGGTACAGGAGATTAAGGCGGCATCCAAGAAGAACGGTAAGAACGGAGCCTGGGCGCGAAAGCTCACACCGGCGCAGCGTTTTGCAAAGCTGAATAAACAGTTCGCAAAGTTGAATCTGGATGATTATCTGCGCAAGTACACAGATCGTTCCAAGGAATGTAAATATGATATTCCGACACAGGCACAGAAGGAAGCTATCTACAAAGAGATGAACAAGCTGACTCCGGAATCCAGAAAGATTAACTGTGAGTGCTGCGGATATCCGACCTGTGAGGATATGGTTCTTGCTATTCACAATGGATTTAACCGGAAGGAAAATTGTATTCACTATATTAAGAGTGAAGTGGAGCTGGAAAAGGAAGAGTCCGATAAGCTGACTGAGGTTGTCAGAAGAGAAAAGAAGGAAGTCGAAGAGCAGAACAAGCTGATTGCAGAATCGGTTGCACAGGTAAATGAACTGTTTGAGGGCTTATATGCATCTCTGGATGACATGAAGAGCGGCAATGAGAGCAATGCAGAGGAGAGCAGTGCCATCTCCGGCGAGATGTCAGAAATCTCTTCTTTCTGCGAGCAACTGGACGCACGGCTTCGTACTATTGAATCCGTAATCCGGCAGCTTAAGGCCAATAATGAAGAGGTGGTTTCCATTGCATCCCAGACCAATATGCTTGCGTTAAATGCCAGCATTGAGGCGGCGCGTGCAGGTGAGGTCGGAAAGGGCTTTGCGGTAGTGGCGGATGAGATTAATCATCTTGCAGCGGATTCCAAGGGAACGGCAGCCAAGAGCAGTGAGAATCAGGATCAGATTATGGAGTCCATCAAAGAGATTTTTGAAGAGGTACAGAAACTTTCTGAGATTTTAACCGGAGTAAATGACCGCACGCAGAATCTGGCTGCGGCTTCGGAAGAAATCAGCGCGTCTTCGGATATTATCTTTACCACGGCAAATCAGGTAAAAGAAGTATTGAGTCTGATGGCGCAAAAATAAGCATAAAAAATCCCGGCATATGCCGGGACTTTTTTATGCATTCATTTCTGCAATATCGTAAATCAGTTGCTTGGAATCTTCCCATCCAAGACATGGATCTGTGATGGATTTTCCATAGATATGGTCACCGATTTTCTGGGCGCCTTCTTCAATGTAACTTTCAATCATCAGTCCCTTTACCAGGTTACGGATATCTGAGGAGAGCTGACGGTTATGCATTACCTCTTTTGCAATACGAATCTGCTCCTTGAATTGTTTGCCGGAGTTGGAATGGTTGGTATCGATAATCGCCGCAGGGTTGATGACATCCATCTTTTCGTACATTTCATGGAGGCGAATCAAATCCTCGTAGTGATAATTCTGGGTAGTGTTTCCGTGTTTGCTGACGGCACCGCGGAGAACTACGTGTGTCAGAGGATTGCCTGTTGTCTCCACCTCATATCCGCGATAAACAAAGTGGTGCGGATGCTGGGCAGCATAAACGGAGTTGAGCATAACGGAAAAATCACCGCTGGTTGGATTCTTCATGCCGGATGCCACATCAAAGCCGCTGACGGTAAGGCGATGCTGCTGATCTTCCACGGAACGGGCTCCGATTGCCACATAGGAGAGAAGGTCTTCTACATAGCCCCAGTTCTCAGGATAGAGCATTTCGTCAGCACAGGTCAGACCGCTTTCCTCAATGGCGCGGATATGCATTTTACGCATGGCAATCAGCCCTTCTATCATATCCGGAGATTTCTCCGGATCCGGCTGGGAGGCGATGCCCTTGTATCCTTCTCCGGTGGTTCTTGGTTTGTTGGTATAGATGCGAGGGATGATGATGACCTGATCCTTGACGTCTTCCTGCACTTTT
>JAQXZD010000116.1 GCA_029227035.1 Lachnospiraceae bacterium | reverse complement strand
GAGTTTTACTATGCGGCGGGGCTTGCCAAAAAGCTGTACGGACTGCAACTTGACGGGGATATGCAGCCGGCAGAACTGTTTGCGGGGCTGACAGAACAGATGGAGGGACTGGCGCCGCAGGATGAGAGGGAGAAGTACCTTCTTTCGATGATTAAAAATTATGAGGTGCTGGAAGAGTATGATGAACAGATGAAGGAACTGTTTGATTGGGGCGAAAAGGAACCGGATTTGTGGAGCGTCACAACCGGATATCAGCCGTAAGGGAGAGAAATCCAAAAGGGTTTCTCTTTTTTTGCATTTTTTATGAAACTTCGGACATCCTAATTATAAATCAGGAGAAGACGAGGTGACATGGATGGAAGAAAAAAAGCAGAAACTGACGCAGGAGCAGGAGGAAAAACGCAATCAGGAGTACAACGATTATGTGAAGCAGGTGACGCCTACCCACAATCTCTGGGCAAACATGGGAAAAGCTTTTTTGCTGGGTGGTGCAATCTGCCTGCTGGGACAGTTCCTTACGAATATGGCAATGCAAAATTTTGGACAGAAGCAGGAGGATGCGGCGCTCTGGTGCAGTATCATTCTGGTTTTGCTGAGCGTTATACTGACAAGCTGCAATGTCTACGGACGTCTTGCAAACTGGGGCGGTGCCGGGGCACTGGTTCCCATTACGGGGTTTGCAAACGGGGTATGTGCTTCCGCGGTGGAATTCCAGAAGGAGGGACAGGTATTCGGAATCGGCTGTCAGATTTTTAAGATTGCGGGCCCGGTTATTCTCTATGGAATTTTTTCAAGCTGGGTATTGGGTTTTATCTATTGGCTGCTTAAGCTTTTGGGCTGGATGTAGGGGGAGAGAAAAATGATAAAAGAAGACGGACTTCCGCTGGGACTGGGATTCGGACTGGCGATGAACGAGGCTGCCATGAAGGGTTTTGCGTCTCTTAAGGAGGATGAGAAAAGGCAGGTAATTGAGGCTGCGCGCACGATTACCTCCAAAGAAGAGATGCAGACTTTTGTCAACAGTATCGCGGAGATTGGATATACAAAATAAATAGTGATTTTTGGGATGGAATTTGGTATAATAGAGATATCACATGGCGGCGGAGGAGCTTTTCCGTTGCGGCAGGAGTGGAGTGGGAGAAGAGAATGAATAATGTTATCAGTGTAAAAGCAGGCGAAGAGGTAGTTAAAAAGCAGGACAAGGTGGTGGAGTGGTACTTGATACAGGAAGGTTCCGTTGTTCGCAAGTTCGCATTTGAACAGGTCGTAATGCGGAAAAACTCCATCATCGGAATCCTGGACGGGGACTGGTATAAGAGTGATTATGTGGCCAATGAAGACACAAAGCTGATTGTGATTCCGGGAAAGGATGCAAACGATCTGCATAAGATTCTGGCGGAGCATGAGAATTTCCGCCCGATTTTCCTGAGGACGGCCATTGAGCAGAGACATCAGATGCTTTGTCTGTATGCGTCCCTTCGAAAGAAGACCAACCTCTTACATAGCGTGGTGGAGGAACTTTATGAGGAGTACAGATCCACCTGCGGGAAGATGCTTTTGGACGAGCAGGAATTTTCGCATATTGAAGCCTTTGAAGCAATCAACATGAAGCACAGAGTGGAGAACTGGGAGATTAGCAACAGCAATTGTCTGGTGAGAGAGTATCTCAGGGATTATATGCAGTTGATGATCAGGGATGACAGTCTGTGCGTGGGAGCAATCATGGAGGCTTCGGCACAGATGATTCGTGTGACAAACGGAATCACGGAGATGGTGCATTATCTTCAGTATAACAAGGATATTTTGTTTTCGGACACCAGAGATGACATTTTCCACCTGTTCTTTGACCTTGCAGTGCAGTTGTCGAAGAAAAAACAGGACATTGCAAACGTCAAGGGACGGATGACTTATGTTACGGATGTGATGAAGAATCTGGGCATCTATGACGAAAAGCAGATAAAGGAAGCTGAGGGTATCTGTGAAGGATACGATTTTGAGAAGGCGTCCGAGGGAAGAATCAATATCACAAAAGAAGACTGTACTGCTTTTATTATGGAGTATGCAGGCTATGATACCGAAGTAATCAGACATTTCAAGGGACTTCTGGAAAGTTATCGAAGCCTTCCGGACATGCTGTCCACGGATGATGAGGCAAGAAAACTCAGAAAAGAGATTTCCAACATATTTTATGAAGTATATGAGAAAGCATTTATGCGTTCCGTGGAAGAACTGCTCAGACCGTCTCCGATTCTGCTGATGTTCTTCAATTTCGGAGTGATGGATGTGCAGATGGCTGGAGAAGAGAATGCCAATGCTTTGTATAATCTGACCGATTCGCTGGGAAGATTCCAGTCGGAGCATGTCTTTACGATTTATGAATGGTTGAAGTGCATTTACCGTGGAGAAAAGGAGCCGTGCCGGAATGAGTTCGATCAGGATTTCAATGCGTATCTGTTGGAGCTGAAGCGTCAAGGGGACATTACAGAGCAGCAGATGACCGAGATGAAGCAGGATACAAAGAAGAAGGTAGAGTTTGAGATTAACAATATGTTCAAGCTTGCCAACCGTGTCACCTATGGCCGTGTTACTACCTTCTGTCCGGTTATCATGGAGGAAGACTTTATCAATACCGTGGAGCGTATGGCGGTTACGGAGGAGCGGATTGAGAATGCCATCAACAAGGTACGTCGTGTGGATTATTCCGCCTTGTACCATGATGTTCTTTTCTCGGATCCGGAGAAGGGAATCAATCAGGAGTGGATTAAGAAAGAGATTCTTCCGGATGTGATTCTTATGCCGAATGCCGGAGTCCGGGCACAGATGTGGCAGGAAGCTTCCGGGGTAAAGAGCGATACACCGGCAAGATTTATCTTCCCGATTTTTACGGCAGCAGATGTGGATGAGATGATGGTGGAGACCATCGGCAGATACCGTTGGGAAATCTGCAGAAAAGTACAGGGTGTGTACTGGAATGATATCAGCGAGAAGTCTCTGACCGCAGAATACTGCGATTACATACAGTTCTACCGCAAGAATTCAGAGCTTTCTGCGGATACGAAGGAGAAGATTAAAATTGCACTGGCGAGAGCCCGCAACAGCTACCGAGAGGTATTTGTCAAGGATTATCAGGCATGGATGAAATACGAGTCACAGGGAAGCTTCCGTCTCACAAAAGTGGCGAGGAATATTCTTGCAAAGTATTGTCCGTTTGCCAAGGAAATCCGGGATGGACTGTTGTCCAATCCGCAGTATCAGGCGGTATTCCGCAAGGTGGATATCGATAATCAGAAGCGCGAGCAGCGGCTGGTTTCCCTGTACAACAAGTATGAAGCGGCAGGCGGCGAGATTACGCCGGAATTGAAAGAAAACCTGCGTTTCTGCAAACTGTAGGGATAGGAAGCGTGAGAGGACAGGATGGAATACATTGCATATATTCATACACCGTTTCCGGAGAAATTCGGAATTCCAAGACAGAGCGGACTGGTTCCGGATGCGTTGGGCGAGATTGTTTTTGAACCGCAGTTTCGAAATCCTGATGCAGTGAAGGGAATTGAAGAATTTTCCCATCTGTGGCTTCTGTGGGATTTTTCTGGAGCAAAACAAAAAGAATTTCATGCGACGGTGGCACCGCCCCGTCTCGGAGGAAAGGAGCGGCGGGGCGTCTTTGCGACGCGCTCGCCGTTTCGTCCGAATTCAATCGGATTATCCTGTGTAAAACTGGAGCAGGTGCGGCTGGATGAAAAGCTGGGACCGGTTCTTACGGTGTCCGGGGTGGATATGCTGGACGGTACACCGCTGTATGATATCAAACCCTATCTGCCTTATGCAGACGCACATCCGGAGGCGGTAAACGGATTCGCGGAGGCGTATAAGGATAACCGGATAAAGGTGGATTTTTCCCAGGAACTGTTGGAAAAGCTTCCGGAAGAGTTGCGGCAGACCGTGACGGAGGTTCTTGCGCAGGATCCCAGGGCCGCCTATAACAAGAAACCGGATTATGTGTATGGCATGGCATTTGCGGATTATGATATCCGGTTTGTGGTGGCGGATGGGCAGATTACGGTGAAGGATGTCAAAAGAAGAGACGGGAAGTGGAAGCGCGTGAAGTGACTTGCACTTGCAGAAAGAATGTCTTATAATGATAACGAATTACAGACGAACAGGGTTCGTGATTGAGAGGGAGACCATGAAAGAGTTAAAAGAGTACATAAGAAATATTCCGGATTTTCCGGAGAAGGGAATTATTTTCCGTGATGTGACAAGCATACTGCAGGATGCGGACGGTTTAAAGCTTGCAATTGATGAGCTTGCCGCAAAGCTGGAGGGACTGGATTTTGATATTATTGCAGGTGCAGAATCCAGAGGATTTCTGTTTGGAATGCCACTGTCGTATCTTCTTCATAAGCCGTTTGTGCCGATTCGCAAGAAAGGCAAGCTGCCGTGTGAGACCGTAGAGAAGACTTATGACTTGGAATACGGTACGGCAACCATAGAGATTCACAAGGATGCCATCAGCAAGGGCGATAAGGTAGTACTGTTGGATGATCTGATTGCAACGGGCGGAACCATGAAGGCTGCTGCAGAGCTGATTGAAGAGCTGGGCGGTGAAGTGGTAAAAGCATTGTTTTTAATTGAGCTTTCAGATTTGAACGGCCGCGAAGTGTTAAAGGATTATGATGTGGAATCCGTGGTACAGTTTGAAGGAAAATAAAAGGAAAGTATAAAGTTGCTGAAGAAGATACATACTATCTCCAAATGACAGAAAGGGAGAGATTGTATGAACCAGCAGATTGGGAAAGGGAGTCTCTGTTTTTCGGAGGCTCCTTTTATTATAGGCAGTGCGTCCGTTGTGGGGACGAAGGAGGGGGAAGGACCTCTGGCAAAAGAATTTGACTGTATCGGAGCGGATGATAAATTCGGGCAGGATACATGGGAAGCGGCGGAGAGCAGCCTGCAGAAGGAGGCGCTGACGCTGGCTCTCGGCAAGTCCGGCATGCAGCCGGAGGATATGCGTTATCTCTTTGCGGGGGATCTTCTGGGGCAGTTGATTGCATCATCCTTCGGACTGAAAACCTTTGAGATTCCGCTGTTTGGACTGTATGGAGCTTGCTCCACCTGCGGCGAGGCATTGTCCCTGAGCGCCATGGCTGTGGCTGCCGGTTATGCGGATTATGCGGCGGCGGTTACTTCCAGCCATTTTGCAAGCGCAGAGAAGCAGTTCCGTTTTCCGTTGGAGTACGCGAATCAGAGACCGGTATCCGCAACATGGACGGTGACGGGCGGAGCCGCATTTATTCTTGCGCGGGCAGGCAAAGAACCGCTTGCAAAGATTGCCGGCATCACAACCGGTAAAATAGTCGATTTTGGAATCAAGGATTCCATGAATATGGGAGCGGTTATGGCACCGGCGGCCTGTGAGGTCATTGCACAGCATCTTGCGGATTTTGACCGGCAGCCGGAGTATTATGACAGAATCGTTACGGGAGATCTGGGAAGCATCGGACAGGAGATTCTGTTTGACCTGTTGGATAAAAAAGGCTATGACATTCGCAGCGTTCATGAGGACTGCGGCATGCTGATTTATGACAGCGAAACGCAGGGAACCGGTTCGGGCGGCAGCGGATGCGGTTGTGCGGCGTCCACCTTAAGTGCTCATTTTCTTCCAAAGCTTGCAACCGGGGAATTGAAACGGATTCTGTTTGTTCCCACCGGGGCGCTTCTTTCGACGGTCAGCTTCAATGAGGGAGAGACAATCCCGGGAATTGCACATGGAGTCGTGTTGGAAACCTGTAAGTAAGGAGGGAAAGAGAGATGGATTATGTAATTGCATTTGTGACAGGCGGTATCATCTGTGCACTTGCCCAGATTCTGATGGAGAAGACCAAAATGATGCCGGGAAGAATTATGGTGCTTTTCGTGTGTCTGGGAGCGGTGCTTGGGGCAATCGGAGTATATGAGCCCTTTTCACAGTGGGCAAAGGCGGGAGCCGGTGTGCCGCTGCTTGGATTTGGAAACAATCTCTGGAAGGGAGTCAGGGAAATGGTGGATGAAAAAGGCTTCCTGGGAATCTTTCTGGGAGGATTTAAGAACTGTGCGGGCGGACTGTCGGCAGCACTGGTATTTTCCTATCTTGCTTCTTTAATCTGCCAGCCAAAGATGAAAAAGTATTGATGTTTTTTCGCCCAGGTGATATTATGAACAGAGTTCAGATAATGGCGGGGGCAGATTATGCGTAAGAAAGTGACATCAAAAGAACAGATTTTGGAAGCAGCCATGGAGATTGCCGTGCAGGAGGGGGTGGATCACGTCAGTATACGTAAGCTGGCAAGGGCATGCGATATCGGAGTCGGATCCATGTACAATTATTATCCGGACAAGGAGTCTTTGATTTCTGCGGTGGCGGAGCAATTCTGGGATACGATTTTAAGTGACCAGGAGAAGGTTTACCGGCGGGGAATGGGATTTACGGGGTTTCTGGAACAGTATTACGGCTTTTTATATGGAAGGCTTTCCGATTATGACAAGAGCTGGCTGGCACAGATGAACGGGAGAACCAAGAGAAAGGAAGCGGTGTCGCTTCTTCGGAGAGTGCTGGAGGAGGATCCGAAGGTGAATCCTTCCATCTGGAATATGGAACTGAATCAGGATGCTTTTGCCGAGTATGTGTTTGTGAATCTGATGGCACTTTTGCAGGCAGGAGAAAATAACTGCCGCTTTTTTATCTTTTTGCTGGAACATTTGCTGTATGATGTATAATACAGGAAAAAAGGCACACACTATTTCCGTAAGTATAATAAAAGGAGATATGTGTGATGAAAAAATTGAGAGTTCTGATGATGAGTTGTATGTTGGCTGCAGGTATCTGCCTGTTTACCGCATGTGGCACAGGCAATAAGGATATGAACAACAATCCGGATACCAATGCGGTGGAAAACAATACAGTCACACCGAATACCGACAATAATAACAACACCGGCAACAATAACAATAATGTCGGGGACGATCTGAATGACCTTGGCAATGATGTGGAAGATATCGGAGGCGCGGTTGTAGACGGTGTAGAGAATGCGGGAGATGCAGTTGTGGACGGTGTAGAAGATGTTGTGGACGGAGCAGACAACAACGGAGCGGACAACAACGGAAATAACAAAACAGGAAATACCAACGGGACTGCAAACGGAGCAGGAAACGCCACCGGAGGGCGCTAGAGAGAGAAAGACGCTTTATGACAAAAGAAACTTATTTAAAAATGACTCAGCCGTTTCGAGACAATCCGAAACGGGCTAAGTCATTACATATATGCAACAAAATATTGGCGGCAGCGGTTTTCGTGGCCTATCCGCTGCTTGTGGTATGGCTTTTCATGCAGAGGAGTCCGGCAGTGATTAAGGCGGTGCTGGTTCCGTTGGATGGATTTCTGGTAATCTCGGTAGTGCGCTGCCTGATTAACAGACCAAGACCTTATGAAAAATACGAAGTCGCACCGGTTATTCCAAAGGAAACCAGAGGAAAGTCCTGTCCAAGCCGCCATGTTTTTTCGGCGGCGGTGATTGCACTGACTTTTCTGGCACAGCCGGGCTTTTTGCCTGCCGGAATTCTGCTTTTGATTGCGGCGGCAGCCATCTCCGTAATCCGTGTGGTATCCGGAGTGCATTTTATCAGCGATGTGCTGGCGGCATGGGGATTCGCAGCGCTGGCATGGTTAATCGGATTCTATGTATTCTGACTTTCGCGGCGGAACTGGCTTGGAGTCATATGATACCGCTGCTTGAATACACGGTTGAAGTAGGAGAGGTTTTCAAATCCCACTTCGGCGGCAATGTCCAGGATGGCGGAATCGGAGGAGGTCAGAAGCCGGGAAGCCATGGTAAGTCGGTAGTCCCTGAGGTAGTCCGTAAATGAGGTGCCCATGGTATCCTTGAAGTAGCGCATAAAATGTGATTCGGAAAAATCTATGGCAGCGGATACATCGGCAATGGTAATCCGGTGCATGTAATTGTTCTCAATGTATTTGAGTACCACCTTTGTTTTGTCCAGAGCTTTCCGGTTTGGCTTGGTGTTGCTGAGATTCCGGCACCGGTTGCTGAGAATAAACAGGAACTGATAGAGCTGGCTCTTGATAAAAAGCTCGTATCCCTGAGGCTTTGTCTTGCAAATCTCATCGCAGGCGTCAATGGGCGCAATGACATCCCTGTAATAAGGATAAACCGGTGTAAATACCGTTGGAACTGTGATTTTTCGCGCGATAAGCGGCTGCAGGAATTCGGTTGCCGTAACGTCGGTCTGCTTGGACATCAGCATACTGGGATTGAAAATGATATTTTCGTACTCCATGGAAAAGTCCTCCAACTGGCCAATGGAGTGCAACTGCCCGGGAAGAATCAGTACAAGCGTCGGTCCCTTTACTTTGTATTGGCGGAAGTCTACCGTGATGCTTCCGCAGCCTTTTTTTACATAAATCAATTCCATTTCATCATGCCAGTGCAGGGGCACCAGCGGAAAATCCAGAGGAATGGAGCAGATGTAGGTATTATAGGGGAAGACCATATCCCCGTGTGTCACGTTTTCATGATAATTCTCATATTCTAATATATTCATATCAGTATCTTAGCAAATTTCCCTTTTGTTGTAAATCGAGTCCTTTTGGTGAAAAGCACCAATTCCGGCATACGAAAATTGTCTAAAAATCATAGTTATGAATTTTACTGCAAGAAAAAATGATAGAATAGTATTAGTTTTTGAGGGAATATGACAAGATGATTCCGGGGAAAGAGTATATACTGAAATCATCAAAAAACAAACCGGTGCAAACCGGAAGACAGTGAAATTTTTTCGGGAGGAAAAACACATGACATTAGCAAAAGTAGTATCTACAAAGTACAACAAGACGATTGAAAAGTGCAGTAATGAAGAAATCTATTTTGCACTTCTTGAGATGACAAAGCAGATGGCTGAGGATAAGGTCAGCAATGAGGGAAAGAAGAAGCTGTATTACATTTCCGCAGAGTTTCTGATTGGAAAGCTTTTATCCAACAACCTTATTAATCTGGGAATTTATGACAGTGTCAAGTCAGAGCTTGAAGCATCCGGAAAATCTCTTGCAGAGATCGAGGAAATTGAGATGGAGCCTTCACTGGGTAACGGTGGACTTGGACGTCTGGCTGCCTGCTTCGTAGATTCCATTGCAACACTTGGTCTCAACGGTGACGGTGTTGGACTGAATTATCACTTCGGACTGTTCAAGCAGGTATTTGACCACAATCTGCAGAAAGAGACACCAAACCCTTGGATTACAGACAATAGCTGGCTGACAAAGACAGATATTACTTATCCGGTACAGTTCGGCGGATTTACGGTTCAGTCCAGACTGTATGATATTGATGTTGTTGGTTATAACAATCGTACCACAAAGCTGCGCCTTTTTGATATCGAGTCGGTAGATGAGAATATCGTAGGTGACACGATTGATTTTAACAAGGATGAAATCGAGAAGAATTTAACTCTCTTCTTATATCCGGATGATTCGGATGATAAGGGACGTCTGCTTCGCGTTTACCAGCAGTATTTCATGGTAAGCAATGCGGCAAGACTGATTCTCGATGAGGCGGTTGCAAAGGGATCCAATTTACATGACCTAGCTGATTATGCAACAGTTCAGATTAACGATACCCATCCGTCTATGGTTATTCCGGAGCTGATCCGTCTTCTTCAGGAAAGAGGAATCCTGATGGACGAGGCAATTGAGATTGTATCTAAGGTCTGTGCGTACACCAATCATACAATCCTTGCTGAGGCTCTGGAGAAGTGGCCAATCCACTTTTTGGATAAGGCAGTTCCGCAGCTTATGCCGATTATCCGCGAGTTAGACAACCGTGTCCGCGGAAAAGTAAGTGACGAGAGCACCTACATTATCAAGGATGGTCTTGTACACATGGCACATATGGACATCCATTACGGATACAGTGTAAACGGTGTTGCTTACCTGCATACGGAAATCTTAAAGAACAGTGAGTTGAATAATTTCTACAAGCTTTATCCGGAGAAGTTCAACAATAAGACAAACGGTATTACTTTCCGCCGCTGGCTGATGTCCTGCAACCCGGAGCTGTCCGCAATGATTACGGAGCTGATCGGCGAAGGCTGGAAGAAGGATGCAAACGAGCTGGAGAAGCTTGGCAATTATATCAATGATGATGCGGTACTGGATCGTCTTCTGGCAGTTAAGGCCGGCAAGAAAACAGATCTGAAGAACTACTTAAAGAAGACTCAGGGCATGGATATCGACGAGAATTCCATCTTTGACATTCAGGTTAAGAGACTTCATGAGTACAAGAGACAGCAGATGAATGCACTGTATGTCATCCACAAGTATTTTGAGATTAAGGAAGGCAAGAAGCCGGCAACTCCGATTACGGTATTCTTCGGAGCAAAGGCAGCACCTGCTTACATTATTGCAAAGGATATCATTCACCTGATTCTCTGCCTGCAGCAGATTATCAACAACGATCCGGAAGTAAGCCCATACCTCAAGGTATTTATGGTTGAGAACTATAATGTAACTCTGGCTGAGAAGATGATTCCGGCATGTGATATCTCTGAGCAGATTTCACTGGCATCCAAGGAGGCTTCCGGAACCGGTAATATGAAGTTCATGTTAAACGGTGCAGTGACACTGGGAACCATGGACGGAGCAAACGTAGAGATTGCAGAACTGGTTGGAGATGACAACATCTATACCTTCGGTGAGGATTCACAGACAGTTATTGATCGTTATGCAAGAGGCGACTATAAGTCCAAGACTTATTATGATGCGAATGAGAACTTAAAGAGAGCGGTTGACTTTATCGTAAGCGACACGGTAAAAGCAGTTGGATGCAGTGAAAATCTGGAGCGTCTGTATCATGAGCTTCTGAATAAGGACTGGTTTATGACTTTCCCGGATTTCGATGCATATGTTGAAACCAGAGAAAAAGCTTATACCGCTTATACAGACCGCAAGGCATGGGCAAAGAAGATGCTTGTCAACATCAGTAAGGCAGGATTCTTCTCATCCGACAGAACCATCGAGCAGTACAACAAGGAAATCTGGAAACTCTAATTTTATATCAGGTAACTATTAGATCCTCCTTGGAATAGGATAGGCAGATTCGTCATGCATGTGCGAGTCTGCCTGTCTTTTCTGGTACTTTATGCGTATTTTTATGATTTTCTCTTGTATAATAATGCTAAGAATGTTATAGTTTGCAGGGGAATAAAACAAAAACGGAGGATTAGTTATGGCAGATTACAATAATTATGATTCAAATTCCAGCCAGCAGTTTGGTTACGGTGCCCCGGCACCGATGCCGGAGAAAAAAGGACAGTCAATTGCTTCCTTAGTACTCGGTATTTGTAGTTTTATTGCATGGATTTTTCCATTGTTTGGATATCCGGTAACCATTGTTGGTATTGTTATGGGAGCTCTCGGAATGAAAAAAGGCGGCAAAGGTATGGCAATTGCCGGAATTGTTTGTTCTGTAATCGGATTAATTCTTACACTGCTCAATTCCATTGCAGGTGTAATGCTGAGGATGGCGATATAACAGGGGTTAAAAAGACGTTTTCTGTCTCTGACGGAAGGCGTCTTTTTTTGACAAATGGAGAGGGTAAGACTATAATAATTAGTATTAGGTATAAATGGGATAAATGAAACGGTATAGAAGATGAGTAAAAAAGTATTATGTAAGGCTGCCGGGATTGTCGTGATTGCGGCACTGGCATTGAACATGGGTGCGTGTACAAAGAAAGATCATAAAGAGCAGGATGCATTTCGCCAGTATGGGATTACCTGTCTGGAAAGCGGAGATTATGAGGCGGCAGTGGAATCTTTCCAGAAAGCACTGGATCAGTCCCTTGGAAAAGTGGGCAAAAAGGAACTGGATATCTGCTTTTATAAAGCGCGGGCGCAGTATCTGAACGGAGATACGGAGGATGCGCTTGAAACTTACAATGCCATTATTAAATATAATAAAGATGCGCGGGCATACTATCTGCGCGGAAAGCTTTATTTTGATCTGGGTGATCAGGAGAAGGCTTTGGCAGACTATCAGGAAGCTGCGGAGCGTGCAGAAGACGATTACGAACTCTATATCGGCATCTATGAGTCCATGTGCAGTCAGGGCATGGAGGCAGACGGACAGAAATACTTAAATCAGGCTCTGGACAGGAAAGGCGATAAGCCAAAAGACTGTCTGTACAAGGGGCGAATCAGCTATCTCCTTGGAGACAATAAAGGAGCCGTGGATTATCTGACCAAGGCAAAGGAAGGAAAAGAGGAACTGGCTTCTTATTATCTTGGACTGGTGTATGAGGCAGAGGGCGACAAGGAAAAGTATCAGGCCTGCATTCAGGAATACATTGACAGTGGTGTGGCAACTTCTTATGAGTTGTATGACCTGGGAATGAATGAGATGGAGAAAAGCCATTATAAGCAGGCAATCACTTATTTTGAGGCGGGGCTTGCCCTGGAGGAAGTTCCGAACAAGCAGAATCTGATGAAAAGCACGATTGCAGCTTATGAATACCGTGGAGATTTTGATTCTGCCAAAAAAGTAATGAAAGAATACTTAAGTCTCTATCCGTCGGATGAGGACGCGAAGAGAGAGAGCATTTTTTTGGAGACAAGATAATGGCTGAGATATATCGGAATGAAGAAATCGTGGAAAAAGTAATATTGGTGGGAATCAGTGAGCAGGAGGGCGACGATGCGGAGGATTCCCTTGCGGAGCTTGCAGAGCTGGTGCACACGGCTGGAGCTGAGACTGTCGGAACGCTGATTCAAAAGCGGGAGCTGATTCACCCGGGGACTTATGTGGGAACCGGAAAAGTACAGGAGATTGCAGAGCTTATCGAGCAGACGGGAGCCACCGGCATTGTCTGTGATGATGAATTATCTCCTGCACAGCTCAAAAATCTTGAAACACTTCTTGCAACAAAGGTGATGGATCGGACGCTTATTATCCTTGATATTTTTGCGGCACGGGCAACCACCAGTGAGGGAAAGATTCAGGTGGAGCTGGCACAGTTGAAATATCGTCTGAGCCGTCTTGCGGGACTTGGAAAATCCATGTCCCGTCTGGGGGGAGGAATCGGAACCAGAGGACCGGGAGAGAAAAAGCTGGAGATAGACAGGCGACTGATTAACGACCGCATTGCCCAGTTGAATCGTGAGCTGAAGGAAGTGGTCAGACATCGGGAAATCAATCGAGCCAAGAGAGATAAAAATCCTGTGAAGGTTGTGGCCATTGTGGGGTACACCAATGCGGGAAAATCGACGCTCTTAAATCATCTGACCAATGCGGAGGTTCTGGAAGAGGATAAACTGTTTGCAACCCTGGATCCGACCACGAGGATTTTGGAATTGGAGGGGCAGCAGCAGGTGCTTCTAACCGATACGGTAGGATTTATCCGTAAGCTTCCGCACCATCTGATTGAGGCATTTAAGAGTACACTGGAGGAAGCAAAGTACGCAGATTATATTTTTCATGTGGTAGATGCTTCCAATCCGCAGCATGACAAGCAGATGCACATTGTGTATGAGACGCTGGACAGGCTGGGAGTGAAGGATAAGAAGATAGTGACTCTTTTTAATAAGATGGATAAGATCGACAAGGACGAGCCGCTTCAGGATTTTCGGGCGGATCATGTGCTGGAAATCTCCGCGGCGGAAGATAAGGGTCTGGAAGAAGTGAAAGAACTTCTTCTGGAGATGCTGAGAGAGGATAAAATCTATGTGGAGCGCGTTATCCCATATACGCAGGCCGGAATTCTGCAGCTTGTAAGGAAAGCGGGAGAGCTGATGGAGGAGGAATATGTGCCGGAAGGCATTGCCATCAAAGCCTATGTTCCGATGGAAGTGTATGGAAAGCTTCAATAAAAATAGTGGAGACATAATAAAAACGAGAGTTTCTCAACCGAAACTCTCGTTTTTTTGATGCTATTTTGCAGCATTTTTTCTTGCAATGGAAGCTCTCTTGCGGAGCGTCGGATCCAGAATTCTCTTGCGGATACGAAGACTCGTCGGAGTAACCTCGAGAAGTTCATCCGTGTCGATGTAGTCAAGAGCCTGTTCCAGACTTAAAATCTTTGGCGGAACAAGAGTCAGGGCTTCATCGGCAGAAGAAGAACGGGTATTGGTCAGATGCTTCTTCTTGCATACGTTCAATTCAATATCTTCCGCTTTGGAACTCTGTCCGATAATCATGCCTGAGTATACTTTCTCGCCCGGTCCGATAAAGAGGGTACCGCGTTCCTGGGCAGAGAAGAGTCCGTAGGTTACAGACTCGCCGGTCTCGAAAGCAATCAGGGAACCGGTGGAACGGTAGGCAATCTCGCCGCGGAATGGTTCATAGCCGTCAAATATGGTATTGATGATACCGTTTCCTTTGGTGTCGGTCATGAACTCACCACGGTAGCCGATGAGTCCGCGGGAAGGAATCTTGAATTCGAGTCTGGTGTAACCGCCGGCGATGGAGCCCATGTTCAAAAGCTCGCCCTTTCGCTGCTGCAGCTTGGAAATGACTGCACCGGTAAATTCATCCGGAACATCTACATAGGCAATTTCCATTGGTTCCAGCTTCTTGCCGTTTTCGTCAGTTTTATATAATACTTCCGCTTTGCTGACGGCAAACTCATAACCCTCGCGGCGCATGTTCTCGATCAGAACGGACAGATGCAGCTCACCACGACCGGATACCTTTAAACTGTCGGCACTTTCCGTCTCTTCCACACGCAGGGAAACATCCGTGTTCAGCTCGCGGAACAGGCGGTCTCTGATATGGCGGGAGGTGACGAATTTACCTTCCTGTCCGGCGAGCGGACTGTCATTGACGATAAAGTTCATGGAGATGGTCGGCTCTGAAATCTTCTGGAACGGAATGGCCTGTGGATTCTCCGGGGAACAAATGGTATCACCGATATGGATATCTGCAATACCGGAGATGGCAACGATGGAGCCGATTTTGGCTTCCGTGACATCCACCTTGTTCAGACCATCAAATTCATAAAGCTTGCTGATGCGGACTTTTTCCAGCTTGTCCGGATCGTGATGGTTAACCACCACAGCCTCCTGATTTACCTTAAGGCAGCCGTTATCCACTTTTCCGATACCGATACGACCAACATATTCATTGTAATCAATGGTGCTGATCAGTACCTGCGTATTTGCATCCGGATCTCCGGTAGGTGCAGGGATATAATTGATAATTGTTTCAAAAAGCGGCACCATGTCCTTTTTCTCATCATCCAGATTATACATGGCGTATCCGTCTCTTGCAGAGGCGAACACGAACGGGCAGTCAAGCTGCTCATCGGAAGCGTCCAGATCCATGAAAAGCTCCAGAACTTCGTCGATAACTTCGTTCGGTCTTGCCTCCGGACGGTCAATTTTGTTGATGCAGACGATAACCGGGAGGTTTAAGGCAAGTGCCTTCATCAGAACGAATTTGGTCTGTGGCATGGTGCCTTCGAAAGCGTCCACCACCAGAACAACTCCGTCTACCATCTTAAGAACACGTTCCACCTCGCCACCGAAATCCGCGTGTCCCGGTGTGTCAATAATGTTAATCTTTGTATCCTTATAAAATACGGCGGTATTCTTGGACAGGATGGTGATACCGCGCTCGCGCTCGATATCATTGGAATCCATTACGCGCTCCTGTACTTCCTGATTGGCGCGGAATACACCGCTCTGCTTAAGCAGTTCATCGACCAGTGTCGTTTTTCCGTGATCGACATGGGCAATGATTGCAATATTACGAACATCATCTCTTGTTGTAGTCATATTGATACCTTCTTTTTCTGAATAGTCACTTCTTCTTATTATATGTCAACCTGTACTATTTTATCATAAAAACGCATTTTCGCAAGAGATTTTATAGCATTTAAGAGATTTGCACATTTTTCAATATCTTTATCGACAGGCTTTGATGATTTCTACCAACCAGATAATGGTAAAAAGAAAACCTATCAAATATTTCCACAAAAGGAAGGGAGAAGATTCATGGCAGATAAAATGTTTGAAAACAATCAGGTGACAATTATGGGAGAAATTGTGTCCGATTTTGTGTTTAGTCACGAGGTGTATGGGGAGGGCTTCTATACGGTAGAGGTTTCCGTCAACCGATTGTCCAATTTCGTGGATTACATTCCGGTTATGGTGTCGGAACGGATTATCGATGTACAGCAGAACTGTTGCGGACAGTTCGTTTATATCACAGGTCAGTTTCGGTCCTTTAATCGGCACGAGGAGCACAAGAACCGCCTGGTTCTGTCTGTTTTTGCAAGGGAGTTTGAGATTGTGGATGAGCTGGATGAGGAGAATGCAACCAATCAGATTTTTCTGGACGGCTTCATATGCAAGGATTCCGTTTACCGGAAGACGCCGCTGGGACGGGAGATTGCGGATCTTCTGGTGGCAGTGAACCGTTCTTACGGAAAGTCCGATTACATTCCCTGTATCTGCTGGGGCAGAAATGCGCGTTTTGCAGCCGGTTTTGAGGTGGGAAGCCATGTGCAGATATGGGGCAGGATTCAGAGCAGGGAGTATGTGAAAAAGCTCAGCGAGACGGAAGTGGAGCAGAGGATGGCTTACGAAGTGTCTGTCAGCAAAATCGAATTTTTGGAGTGAGTCTTGATTATTTTGTACGTTTGTGGTATCTTACTTAGGACTGTTTTAGTAGTTACATAAATTCATCGTATAAATGGAATTTTATGGAGGCAGATATGAGTAAAGGTGTCATACAGATTTACTACGGAGAGGGACACGGCAAGTCCACTGCTGCAATCGGAAATGCAATACGTTGTGCCAGTGAGGGCAAGAGTGTCATCATTATCCAGTTCCTCAAGGGAAAGAATGAGAATGAACTGGCTTTTCTGAACCGTCTGGAGCCTGAAATAAAGGTATTCCGGTTTGCAAAATCGGATCAGAGTTTTGCGTCTCTTTCGGAATCCGAGAAACAGGAGGAAACGATGAATCTCCGCAACGGTTTTAATTACGGAAAAAAGGTCGTGACAACGGGAGCCTGCGATATGGTAATCCTGGATGAGGTGCTCGGAGTGGTGGATGAGAAAGTAATCACACCGCAGGAGATGCAGGGACTGTTTCAGAATAAACCGGAGGATATGACACTGATCTGCACGGGGCGTGTACTGGATGACACACTGCGGGAATATGCAGATGAAATCTATAATATTGCACCGGAAAAATAAGAATTGACGAATGATGCACAAAGTGCTATCATCGGTTATAGAATATATGGTAGAGGTCGCGCGATTCAAGAGTAGCCTGTGGGATGTGGCAGAGACAGAGGAACACAGGGGAAAGGGAAGAGCGCCGAAAGAATGGAATGTCTGCAGTTTTGTTCTTGGGCATGAGGTTAAGAGCCACATGACTGTCAGAAGCGTATATGCGTGGATGGAGAGCTATCAAATCTTAGGGAACATGTTAGATTGACCAGCTCAGATTGGGCTGGTTTTTTTGACGCTTATGGGAAAGGAGAACAAATGGCAATATTTAAGGGAGCAGGTGTGGCAATTATCACACCGATGAAGGACAATTATGAGGTGAACTATGATAAACTGGAGGAGCTGATTAACCAGCAGATTGACAATGGTACGGATGCGATTGTTATCGCCGGAACAACAGGTGAGAGTGCAACCCTTACCATGGAAGAACACAGGGATGTGATTAAGGCTGCAATCGAGTTTACAAAACATCGTGTTCCGGTTGTCGCAGGAACTGGTTCCAACTGCACGCGTACGGCAATACAGCTTTCCAGGGAAGCGGAAGAGGCCGGTGCGGACGGACTTCTGATTGTGACTCCTTATTACAATAAAGCAACCCAGGCAGGGCTGGTTGCACATTATTCGCAGATTGCGGACAGTACAAAATGTCCGATTATCATGTATAATGTGCCGAGCAGAACCGGCTGTAATCTGTTGCCAGAAACGGTTGCAGAGCTGTTTAAGACCAAGGAAAACATCGTGGGATTGAAGGAGGCTACCGGCAATCTGGCACAGGCTTCCAAGACCATGAATCTGACAGACGGCAAACTGGAGCTGTACTCCGGAGAAGACGGGCTTGTGGTTCCGCTTCTTTCCATCGGAGCAATGGGAGTGATTTCCGTATGGAGTAATGTGGCACCGGCGAAAGTCCATGCAATGTGCTACAGCTTCTTTAAGGGAGATCTGGAAACGGCAAGAAAGCTTCAGCTTGAGGCACTGCCACTGATTGATGCCCTGTTTTCCGAGGTGAATCCGATTCCGGTCAAGAAGGCGCTTAATCTGATGGGAATGAATGTGGGCTCACTTCGTGCACCGCTTTGCGAGATGAGTGATGAGAATGCGAAGAAGATGGCAGAAGTTATGAAGCAGTACGGAATTCTTTAAAGAGTTGGCAGAAGCGGAGAGAAAGGAACATAAGAAAATGACACGAGCAATTATGAATGGCTGTAATGGCAAAATGGGACAGTGCATTACCGGAATCTGTGCCGGGGATGATGAGATTGAGCTGGTGGCTGGTATAGATACTTATGACGGAATCAAGAATGATTACCCGGTATTTAAGAGTCTTGCGGAATGTGATGTGGAAGCAGATGTTATCATTGATTTTTCAAACGCAAAAGGAATTGATACCTTGATTGATTACTGCGAAGAGAAGCAGATTCCGGTGGTATTGTGTACCACGGGACTTTCGGAGGAGCAGCTTTCGAAAGTGGAGAAGGCATATGAAAAGGTGGCAATCTTAAAATCTGCAAATATGTCACTGGGAATCAATACACTTTTGGAGCTTTTGAAAAAGGCGGCGCAGGTATTTGCACCGGCAGGATTCGATATGGAGATTGTTGAGAAGCATCATAATCAGAAGGTGGATGCACCGAGCGGAACGGCTCTTGCGCTGGCAGATTCCATGAATGAAGCACTGGATGAAGCTTATACCTACAAATATGACAGAAGTCAGGAACGCAAGAAGAGAGATAAGTATGAGATTGGAATCTCTGCGGTCCGTGGAGGAAATATTGTCGGTGAGCATGAGGTGATTTTTGCAGGACAGGACGAGGTCATTGAGTTTAAGCATACCGCTTATTCCAAAGCTGTATTTGCAAAAGGTGCTGTGGAGGCGGCAAAGTTTCTTAAGGGAAAGCCTGCGGGGCATTATGATATGGCAGATGTAATCGCAGCAAAATAGAGTCGGAAGAGGGGATTATGAGTAGAACAACAGGAAGAATGTCTGCTGCTTTACTGGCAGCAGTGATGGGAATCAGCAGTATTGCGACAGCACCGGTTACGGTCAGTGCGGCGGAGAAGCCGTGGTATGAAGAGGTGGAATGGAATGTTCCGCAGATGTCTTTGCACACAGAGGACAGAGAGAGCGTCCCTTCAGCGGAAGGCAGCACGGAAATGCGAAACCGCAAGGGCGGAACATCGGTTCCGTCTGCATATATGAATACGCTTGCGCAGCTTACACAGGAGTATCCGCAAACACACAACCAGGGAAAGTATGCGACCTGTTGGGCGTTCAGTGCCACGGGACTGGCGGAATTTGATCTGATTCATGATGACAAGGTTGCGGATAAGAGCATTGATTTAAGCGAGGTACAGCTTGCTTATTTCTCGTACAACAATCAGGAGGATGCCTTTGGCGGAACTTTCGGGGACAGCTTTAAGGTATCGGGGAACTATCTCACAAGCGGGAATCTTTATTATGCTTCGCGTACCCTGTTACAGTGGGAAGGGCTGATTCCGGAATCAGAGGCACCGTATGCAAAGGCGGCGGAGACAAGAAGTCTTGGAAAAGAGTATGCGTTTGATAAGGATGTCGCACATCTGCAGAATGCTTATGTCATCAATCTTCACAAGGACGCGGCTTCCGTGAAGAAAGAGATTATGGCGCACGGCGCGGCGGGAGTCGGATATTATGCGGATGAGACGGGAATTTTCTCCAATACGGCAGTGTATGACAAGACAGGGGAGAACGTGGCAACGTATTATTGTCCGTATTCCGGAAAAAGTTATCTGCCAAATCATGCCGTAAATATTGTGGGCTGGGATGACAATTTTCCGGCTTCGGCATTCAAGAACCAGCCTGCGGGAAACGGGGCGTGGCTGATACGAAACAGTTGGTCGGAGACTGCGGAAAATAGTGAGAACAGTTATTTCTGGCTCTCTTATTACGATAAGACACTGGAAGATGAAGCGTGGATTTTTGATTTTGAGCCGGCAGACAACTATGATTACAATTATCAGTATGACGGCTGCAGCTATGTATATAAGGCAATGACCTGTCCGACCACGGCAAACGTGTTCAAGACGCAGGGGTCTGCCAACGAGCTGTTAAGAGCAGTTTCCATTACCCTGAATGAAGATGTCAATGTTCCTTACACGATTAAGGTCTATACCAATCTGGCGAGCCCGTCCAAGCCAAGAAGCGGTGTGCTTGCGGCAAAGGTGAGCGGACAGACAAGTTATGCCGGAACTTATACCGTTCCTTTGAATAAGGCGGTATCCATCCCGAAGGGGACATACTATTCGGTGGTTGTGGAGCTTGGAAAAGGAAACACCGGAATTGATATGGAATGTTCCGGTTCCGGGAACGGTTTTACAGCAAAGGCATATGCGGACTTTAACCAGAGTCTGGTATATTACAACGGAAGATGGGAAGATCTTGCGGAGGCAGGAAGCTTTTACAGAGTCGGAAATCTTTGCATTAAGGGCTTTACGGACAAGGCAGACGGCAGTATCGGTAAAGTAGAAAAGGCAAAGAGTTCTTCTGTTACCAGAAAGAGCGCTAAAATCTCCTGGAGCGGAGTAAGCTCTGCGGAGGGTTATGAGGTATACCGTGCTACCAGTAAGAACGGTACCTATAAGAAGCTTGCAACTGTAAAATCAAAGAGTTATACGGATAAGACCTGCAAAGCCGGAAAGACTTATTATTATAAGGTACGCGCATATAAGAATGCGAACGGAACGAAGATTCAGGGAAAGCTTTCTTCTGCGGTATCGGTAAAAACAAAAAAATAGGATTTGAGTACAAGACAGAGAGGTGTCAGTATGACATTATTGATTAAAGACGGTCATGTGGTAAATCCGGCCACGAAGATGGATGAGACGGCGGATGTCCTGATTGAGGATGATAAGGTTGTCAAAATCGAAAAGCACATAAAGAAAGAAAATCCGGACATGACGATTTCGGCAAAAGGCTGCTATGTGATGCCGGGATTCATTGATATGCATGTGCATTTCAGGGATCCGGGATACGAGGCAAAGGAAGATATTTTTACCGGAATGGAGGCAGCGGCACACGGCGGCTATACAACGGTGCTTACCATGCCGAACACAAAGCCGGTGGCCGACTGTACGGACGTGATCAATTATGTGCACAATAAGGCAAAAGCCGGAAACTGCATTCATGTGATGCAGGTGGGAGCCATCACAAAAGGACAGCAGGGCAAGGAACTTGCGGATATCGAAGAGATGGTAAAAGCCGGAATCCCGGCAATCAGTGAGGATGGAAAATCCGTGATGGATGCCAGCCTGTACCGGCAGGGAATGCTCAAGGCGGCAGAGCTTGGAATCCCGGTTTTGGCACACTGCGAGGATATCAATCTGCGGAAAAACGGTGTTGTCAATGATGATGAGAAAGCGAAAAAGCTTGGTATGCCGGGAATTTCCAACGCCGTGGAGAATGTGATTGCGGCAAGGGATATTCTGCTGGCTGCGGATACCGGGGTACAGCTTCACCTGTGCCACTGTTCCACAAAGGAATCGGTGGTGATCATGAAGGTGGCGAAAGAAGAAGGCATCCCGGTTACTGCGGAGGTCTGTCCGCATCATTTTACACTGACCTCAGATGATATTCCGGAATACAGATCCCAGCGCGGTGCAGGTATTGTCATCTCGGATGAGATGGATGAGGATACCGATTATAAGATGAATCCGCCGCTTCGAAGCGCAGAGGATGTACAGGCATTGAAAGAAGGACTGCGGGACGGTATTATGGATGTCATCGCTACGGATCATGCACCTCATACCTTTGAGGACAAGAACACGACCATGCGGGAAGCTCCGTTTGGCATTGTGGGACTGGAGACGGCGGCAAGTCTGACTTATACGGAGCTTGTACGGGAAGGTTATCTGACACCGATGCAGATGGCAGAGAAGATGAGTTATAATCCGGCAAAGATTATCGGGATTGACAAAGGAGATATTCAGCCCGGCAAAGTGGCGGATCTGGTGATTTTTGATCCCCATGAGACGTACCGGATTGATAAGAATACCTTTGCTTCCAAAGGAAGAAATACGCCTTTTGACGGACGCAGGGTGACGGGACGTGTGAAATACACTGTCTGTGACGGAAGAATTGTATATCAGATGAAAGAGGACGAAAAAGATGATTAATAAACTGGTGGACAAGATAAAGAAGACAAATGCACCGATTGTGGTCGGACTGGATCCGATGCTTTCCTATGTGCCGCAGCATATACAAAAAGCGGCGTATGAACAGTTCGGAGAGACACCGGAAGGGGCAGCGGAGGCAATCTGGCAGTATAATAAAGCGATTGTGGATGCTGTATATGATCTGATTCCGGCTGTGAAACCGCAGATTGCAATGTATGAGCAGTTTGGTGTGGAAGGAATCAAGGCTTTTCAGAAGACTGTGGATTACTGTCACAGCAAGGATCTTGTGGTAATCGGGGATGTAAAGAGGGGCGATATCGGCTCCACTTCCGAAGCCTATGCCGTGGGACATTTGGGAAAAGTACAGATTGGAAATACCGGATATGCAGGCTTTGACGAGGATTTTGCGACGGTCAATCCGTATCTGGGAACCGACGGAATCAAGCCGTTTGTGGATGTGTGCAGAGAGGAAAAAAAGGGTATCTTTATTCTGGTTAAGACCTCAAACCCATCCAGCGGGGAGTTCCAGGATCGTGAGATTGACGGAAGACCGTTGTATGAGCTGGTTGGAGAAAAAGTAGCGGAATGGGGAAGTACCTGCATGGGCGATTCTTACAGTTATGTGGGAGCCGTGGTAGGCGCAACCTATCCGAAGCAGGGAGAGGTTCTTCGCAAGCTGATGCCAAAATCCTTTATTCTTGTGCCGGGATACGGTGCACAAGGCGGACAGGGAAAGGATCTGGTGCATTTCTTTGATCAGGATGGGCTGGGTGCAATCGTGAATTCTTCTCGGGGAATCATCACCGCTTACCGGCAGGTTAAGTATAAGGAACAGGGAATCACGGAAGAAAATTTTGCAGATGCATCGCGTCTGGCAGTACAGGATATGATTGCGGATATTGCAGGTGCATTGCAAAGCGCAAGATAGTAAAAGGAGACCGGAATGAAGGAAAAATTTCAGGAGACGGCAACGGTATTGTCGCAGAGCTGTCTTGGAAATCAGATATATGACCTTACGATACAGACAAAAGAGATTGCAGGACATGCAAAGGCGGGACAGTTTATCTCGCTGTATACGGGGGATGCGTCAAAGCTTCTTCCGCGTCCCATCAGTCTGTGCGGAATTGACAGGGAAACGGGAACGCTTCGGCTGGTCTACCGGGTGACGGCGGAAAAAGCCGGAACTGCGGAATTTGCAAAGCTTAAGCCGGGAGATACCGTGCAGATTCTGGGACCTCTGGGAAACGGTTTCACGGTGCAGAGCGGAAAGAAAGCATTTCTGATAGGAGGCGGAATCGGCGTTCCTCCGATGCTTCAGCTTGCAAAGGAGATGAAAGCAGCCGGGGAAGAATTTCAGGTTGTAATGGGATACCGCGATGCACAGACTTTCCTCTTGGATGAGTTTGCCGGACAGGGCGAGAGTTTTGCGGCAACGGAAGATGGAAGCGTCGGAACGAAAGGAAATGTTCTGGATGCTATACGGGAACAGGGACTGGAGGCAGAAATTATCTACGCCTGTGGGCCAAAGCCGATGCTTCGGGCACTGAAACAGTATGCTCTGGAACAGGGAATGGACTGTTATGTTTCCATGGAGGAACGTATGGCATGCGGAATCGGAGCCTGTCTTGCCTGTGTCTGTAATTCCACGGATAAGGACGGACATTCCAATGTGAAGAATAAAAGAATCTGCAAGGAAGGTCCGGTTTTTGATGCAAAGGAGGTAGAGCTGTGAGAAATACCAGTATTGATTTGTGCGGAGTCACACTGAAAAATCCGGTGATGACAGCCTCCGGAACCTTTGGCTCGGGAGCCGAGTACAGTGAATTTGTGGATTTGAATAAGCTTGGTGCGGTAGTGACGAAGGGCGTGGCAAATGTACCGTGGCCGGGAAATCCGACACCCCGTGTGGCGGAAGTATACGGCGGAATGTTGAATGCCGTGGGACTTCAGAATCCGGGAATTGAGCTTTTCTGTAAGAGGGACATTCCCTTTTTGAAGCGATATGATACCGCAATTATTGTGAATGTATGCGGGCATTCCACAGAGGAATATATCGAGGTGGTGGAACGGCTTTCTGACGAACCGGTGGATTTGCTGGAAATCAATATTTCCTGTCCGAACGTAAAAGAGGGCGGTATCGCTTTCGGTCAGGATGCCAAAGCGGTGGAAGCCATTACGAAGGAGATGAAGCGCCATGCGAAGCAGCCGGTGATTATGAAGCTCAGCCCGAACGTGACGGACATTACGGAGATGGCACGGGCAGCGGAGGCGGGAGGCGCGGATGCACTTTCTTTGATTAACACGATTACGGGAATGAAGATAGACATTCATCGCAGGGCATTTGTGCTGGCAAATAAAACCGGAGGCATGTCCGGTCCTGCCATACATCCGATTGCGGTCCGGATGGTTTACCAGACGGCGCAGGCAGTGTCGGTTCCGATCATCGGTATGGGCGGGATTGCATCTGCTGAGGATGCCATAGAGATGATACTGGCGGGAGCGACTGCCGTATCCGTCGGGACGGCAAATTTCTATCGTCCGTCCGTGACAGAAGAAATCGTAAAAGGAATTGAAGATTATATGGAGCGCTATCAGGTAAACGATATCCGGGAACTGATTGGTGCAGTACAATCCTGACAAAAAGCATGGCTTGCCATGCTTTTTTTGTTTGTTTTGAATGTGACAAAAGTCATATCGGTTTTCCTGCCTTTTTTCACTACCCGAAAAGGCAGAGTCCGGATACAATAGAATTGTTCAAAGCGATCATAAAACCGGAAAAGAGAGGATAAGGTTATGGAAGAAGTGATACTCAGGGCAAAGAACCTGACAAAAAAGTATGGAAACCAGACAGTTGTGGATAATCTGAATCTTGAAATCCGAAAGGGAGAAATCTTTGGTCTTTTAGGACCGAACGGGGCAGGAAAAAGCACGACCATGAATATGGTCTGCTCCATTAAAAAACCTACGGCAGGACAGATTGAACTGTTTGGAAAAGATGCAAAGAAATATCGAAGTGAAGTGATTCCGCGAATCGGATATATTCCGCAGGAGCTTGCGATACACGGAAAGCTCAAAGCGTGGGAAAATGTGGAGCTTTTTGCATCACTGTACGGCATTCGCGGAGAAAAATTAAAGCAGACGGTGGAGAATTCCCTGGAATATGTGGGACTTCAGGAACGGAGAAACGAATATGCAAAAAATTTCTCCGGCGGAATGAAGCGCAGACTCAATATTGCCTGTGCCATTGGTCATCAGCCGGATCTGCTCATATTTGATGAGCCGACGGTGGGAATCGATCCGCAGTCCAGAAATTTTATATTGGAGAAAATCAAGGAATCCAACAGAAACGGTGCAACCGTTATCTATACCAGTCATTACATGGAGGAAGTCGAGGCTGTCTGCAGCCGGATTGCCATCATGGATAACGGCAAGATGATTGCCTGCGGAACCAGCAGGGAATTAAAGCAGATGGTTGCAGGAGAAAATCAGGAGCAGGACATTACACTGGAGGAAGTATTCCTCACACTGACCGGAAAGAAATTGAGAGATTATGCGGAATAGAACAGGCAGTGGAAAAGGGAGGAACAGAAGATGATTCGATATCTGATTAAGAATAATTTTAAGCTGATGTTTCGGGACAAGTGGGTGCTTGCCCTGATGCTGGTAGGACCGATTCTTGTGATTGCCGTTCTTTCAAGTGCCTTTGCGAATATGATGGAGTCCTATGAGGAGGCGGATGAGTTTCGGGCAGGTTACCGCATCAGCAGTGAGAGCAGCTATGCTGCGTATATGGACGAAATCAAGGATGCGGGAGAGGAAGCCGGAATTCAACTGGAAAATTTTCCGGAGGGGGAACCGCAGGAAATTATGGAGCAGAATGACCTGAAGGGCTTCATTGATATCGGAAAAGACGAATACACCTTGTATCGGAGTGATGATTATGAGATACAGGGCGGAATCCTGGAGTATTTTATGGGACAGGTGGACAGGCAGAGCTTTGGTGAAGCGGTTCGTGCCATGATTCCGGGAGAAAATGATGAGATTACGCTTCCGGTACAGGAGACGGAGTATATGCCGGCCGTTGATTCCAAAGATTATTATGGAATCATTGAGGCGATTTACTTCGCATGGCTGGGAGTTCTCTGTACGGCGGGAATTCTGACGGCGGAGAAGAAGAATGGAATCGAAGAGCGGTTTCGGGTATCCGGTATCGCAGAGACGAAGCTGTATTTGGCAAGATGGGTTCCGGCAGTGCTGATAGTCATTGTCACAACAGCGGTAACAGTTGGGTTATCCATTCTCCTGTTTGGAGTGTCCTGGGGAACCAATCCCATGAGTATCGTGGTGATTCTTGCCTGCATCATGGCAGCAATCTCTGTGGGAATGCTTTTGTATGCCATCGTCAATAATTTTGCCGTATTGATTATCGTACTTTTTTCCTTTGTATGGGGAATGGGATTTATCGGAGGTTCGTTTGAAACCTATCTGTTTTCCAACATACCGGAAAAAATTAAGGAGATTTCACCCATATATTATGTCAACCGCACACTGGTGGAGTATTCCTGCATGGGAAAGAGTGATTATACAGGAAGATGTCTGTTGTATATGACAGTGATTACCGTGGTGGGAAGTGTCCTTGCAATCGGCATCAACAAGCTCAGAAGGAGGAGTAAGTCATGAATCATTTTATGGAACTGTTAAAAATCAATCTAAAGCTTTTGGTTCGCAACAGAGGATTTCTGTTCTTTCTCCTGCTGGCGCCGTTATTGTCACTGGTTATCCTGAACCTGAAAAACGATGCGTCAACCTCTTACGATGAGGGAGAACGTGGAATTATCGAACTCGAAAAGCCGCAGGAAAAAATTGTATATCAGAATGACTGGACTTCTTATGCCGTAAAGGTTTATGATGCCGCGCAGTCAGAACTGGCGGAATATGTGCAGCAGGAACTGGCCGAGGCCGGAATGATCCGGGTATTTCGTGTGGATGCATCCGAAATGAGCGAAGCGGATGTGGAAGAAATCGTGAAGGAGGATGCTACAAAGGACCGGGTAGGGGCTTCCTTATATCTGCGACCGGAATTTGACGAGAAGGTCACGGAGGGAGATTGGAAAGAGGCTTTCCGGCTTTATGAGACCTCGGATGACGAGCGTTTTGAACTGGCAGAAAGGGTTCTTACCGAGGAGATTTCCGTTATTCAAAGGCTGGCGCAAAGCGGACAGGAACCGAAGCAGATGGTTTCCTCTATCCGGCAGATGAAAGAAAATTTCCCGGAAAAAGAGGTTGTCATGCTGGAGAGCAGCAAGGAAGAGAGTCTGACCAGAGAGCAGGAAAACAAAAAGCAGCTTGCCGGCATGGCATATGCAATTCTTTCGCTGGGATTCCTGTTCTGCGGGGTATGTGTGGCTTACACCATGATTGAAGAAAGAGACAATAAGGTGTATACTAGAATCATGTTGTCAAAGGTAGGAAGAACCGAGTACCTGATATCCAAGTTTGCGGTGGCAATACTGGTATCTGTTCTGCAGACAGGGGTTATGGCACTGTACATGCTGCTGTTTCGGAACATGGACTTTGGAATCTCCAGAGGAAATCTTTTGTTTATGGCATTTCTGCTGGGTATGATTTTCAATATTTTAAGCCTTGTTGCGGGAATTATGGTGGGAGATGTCATGAGTGCAAACTATGCAGTACTTGCAATCTGGGTGGTGTCAGCGCTTCTGTCGGGCTGTTATTTCTCCCTGGACGGTTCCTCGAAGATGATTCAGGCGATATCCGATCTGATGCCTCAGCATTGGTTTATCAAGGGAACGGAGATGATTATGAGAGGGGATCAGTCGGTATATCCGATGATTTGTGGGATTACCCTGGCATATGTGATTGTCATTCTTGGAATCGGCGCAGTCGGATTAAAAATGAAAGAGAGCGAAGCATGACAGAACAGATTCGGGATCATTATTTTATGGCAGTAAAAGTGATACTGATGCTGGCAGGAGAGATTTATCTGCTGCTCACGCAGACAGGACAGGCAGGGACATCCGTGGAGGTGTTCCTGCTTTTCGCGATTCTTTTTGGACTTTTTGCATGGGAGGCCGTTGCGGAGAAACTGGGAAAAGCGATATTGTGGAGCCTGTCCGTTTTGACTTTTTTGCTGCTGGTGAGGGAGCTGGGAAGCTCCGTATATCTGCTGGGAGTCCTGCTTTTGTATGAGCTTTTGTCCATCTGCCGGCAGTTTCGTTTTCCGAATATGGGAATTTTGTGGTATTTTCTGCCTTTTCTTGGGATGCTGCGGATGTCAGGTGGAGAGAGCCTTGCGGTTTTGTTTATGGGACTGCTTTATATACAGAATGATTTTCTGGTGGATTCCTATCACAGACAGATTGAGAATAATATCAATGCGGAGCAGCTTTTAAAAAAGAAAATGTCTTTTCGGGAGAATGAATTGCAGCGGGAGATGTCCAGAGGACTTGCCGAAGCGGAAAATCAGATGCTGGAAGAGCGGGCAAAGCTTTCCCAGACGCTTCACGATAAGCTTGGGCACAATATCAACGGTTCCATCTATCAACTGGAGGCGGTGAAGGTGGTGCTTAAGCAGGAGCCGGATACCGCAGAGAAAATGATACAGGCGGTGATAGATGAGCTTCGCAGCGGCATGGATGAGATTCGGTTCATTTTAAGAAGAGAGCGTCCGCAAAAATACAAGCTGGCTTTGCTGCAGCTTGAAAAGCTCTGCGAAAAGTGCAGACAGATGAAGATTGACGCAGGTCTTGAGACACAGGGGGATTTGTCTGTTGTGCCGGACCGGTATCTGGAGATTATTCTGGACAATGCGGTGGAAGCGGTATCCAATGCTCTCAAATATGCCAACTGTACAAAGATTGAGATTAAGATTATTGTAATGAACCGGATGCTGCGCTGTTCGATTGCGGATAACGGTGTGGGTTGTGCACAGATCACGGATGGCATGGGACTTTCCGGGATGCGGGAACGCATGCGGAGTGTGAACGGAATTATTGATTTTTATGCGGAAACCGGCTTTGCAATCAATATGCTGTTGCCGCTTAAAGATTCCTGAAGGGAGAGAATATGGAGAAAATTAAGGTAATAATTGCCGATGACAGCGATTTTGTCAGAGACGGAATGCGGATTATTCTGAGCGTGGATGAAGAATTTGAGGTGCTCGGCTGCGCGGAAAACGGGAAAAAGGCAATCGAGCTTGCAAAAAAGACGCCGCCGGATGTATTTCTTATGGACATTCAGATGCCGGAGATGGATGGCATTGAAGCGACAAAATATATTGTGGAGCATGAGCTTGGCAAGGTGCTGATTCTTACAACTTTTGATGATGATGCGCTGGTGCAGCAGGCTCTAAAGTGCGGAGCGAAGGGGTATCTGATAAAAAATCACACCCCGGAGCACCTGAAACAGATGATTAAATCCGTTTACCATGGAACTGCCGTTGTGGAGGAAAATTTTCTGGAGCATCTGACGAGTGCACAGCAGGAGCAGAAGCCTTTTTGCGAGGAGGGGTATACGGCAAGAGAGATGGACATTATCCGTGCGGTTGCCGATGGACTTTCCAATAAAGAGATTGCGGCGAAGCTGTATCTGAGTGAGGGAACGGTAAAAAATTATATTACCACCATTCTGGCAAAGGAGGGGCTGTCGCACAGGACGGCACTGGCGGTCTATTATCTGACCGGAAGGAAAGGTTAAGGGACAGGGCAGATAACTATGAATTACTTGAGAGTGTTTAGCATTACAACCGATATTTGCTGTATATTTATCAGCCTTATCGGTATTTTGATTATATTTTTCTGGGGAAAGACCTTGGGAAGAAGCGGGAGGTATGCTCTGTATGTATTTGGAGCCCATACCCTGCAGCTTGTGTCGAATCTTTTGGGACTTACCTTTAAGGGAAATGGAGGAAATCATATATATGTGGTGCTTCGCATAACCAATTTCTGTGAGTTTGCAAGTGGGTATCTGGTTAGTGCACTGTTTATCCTGTATATGATTCAGTATGTAGAAAAAGAAGAAGAGTTTAAGAGATGGAAAAGGAGGATAGGCATTGCACTTCTTGTGGCAATGGGATTGCTGATACTTTCCCAGTTTAACGGAATGTACTATATCATAAATGAAAATAATCTGTATCAAAGAGGCAACTGGTATCCGTTATCGTTGGTGTTTTCATTTTTTGCGGTAATCGTATCTGCCTATATTCTGGTGCGGTATAAGGACAGGTTGGATAAAAGACTGTATATTCCGGTTATCTGCTACTTATGTATTCCGGTAATTGGTATGCTGTTGCAGATCATGTTTTATGGCGTAAATATTATTTTGCTGCTTAATACCATGGTACTTGTATTTATGTTTCTGATGATGCATATGGTTCAGACGCAGGACTACTATAAAAGAGAACAGGATTTGCAGGATATGAAGGTAAATATCATGCTTTCCCAGATGCAGCCGCATTTTTTGTATAATTCCCTTACCGTCATAGACCAGCTTTGCAAAACGGATGTGAATATGGCACGGAAGGCATTGGCTTCCTTTTCCACCTATCTGCGTGGCAATCTCAATTCACTGAAACGAAAAGGAATGATTGCTTTTTCGGAGGAACGAAAGCACATAGAAGCTTATCTGACATTGGAACAACTGCGGTTTGGGGAACTGCTTTGTGTGGAATATGATATACAGGCAGATGACTTTCTACTGCCGGTTCTGTCTGTTCAGCCACTTGTGGAAAATGCGGTGAAGCATGGACTGGGCGATAAGGAAGATGGCGGAACGGTTACCATAGCAACAAGGGAAGAAAAAGACCGATATATCGTCACAGTCACTGACGACGGGGTAGGTTTTGTATCGGGCGAAACGAAGGGCAACGGAGAACATATAGGAATAGAAAATATCAGAAAAAGGCTTGCCTCAGTGTGCGGTGGAAAACTGGAGATAAAAAGCGAAGTGGGGCATGGCACAGTGGTTACGGTAACAATCTTCAGGGAAAGGATGTGAGAACATGAGAATATTGGCAGTTGATGATGAAAAACTGGCACTGGATTCCCTGACAGATGCCATAAGGGAGGCATCACCGGAGGCAGAGCTGTTTGCCTTTCAAAGTCCCAGGGAAGTACTCGCGTGGGCAGAGAAAAACATAGCTGACGTGGCATTTTTGGATGTTCGTATGCGTGGAATGACGGGGTTGGAGCTTGCACTCCGCCTGAAAAATTTCTGGCCGGGAATCAATATCATATTTGCTACAGGATACGATGAATACCTGTTGCCTGCTGTGAATATGCGTTGTTCCGGGTATCTGTTAAAGCCGGTACAGAGTGATGCGGTGAGGGAAGAATTGCAAAATCTGCGAAACCCGGTAGCAGTAAGGCAAAAACATATTCATGCAAGTACATTCGGACATTTTGAACTCTTTGTAGAGGGCGTTTCTGTTTCCTTTGAAAATGCAAGATGTAAAGAGTTACTTGCCTTTTTGATTGACAGGAACGGTGCAGCAGTGAACAATAATGTAATTGCGGCAGCGATGTATGAAGACAGTGACAATGAAGCTTCTTCACTGGCACAGGTACGAAAGGCGAAGGTCAGTCTGAAAAACTCATTGAAAAGGGCAGGGATAGAGGAAATCCTCAAGGAAGAAAACAGGAGTTTGTCGGTGGACAAGACGAAAATGAGCTGTGATTACTGGCAGATGCTGGATGGCAGCACAGAGGCACTGCGAGCATTTGGCGGGGAATATATGTCCGGTTACAGTTGGGGAGAGGTTACATTGGCAGGAATATTATTCCAAAAACAATAGAATAGAAAAAAAACGGAGTCTGGGTACAGTTTGGGTACATTTGCCCTGCTATAATGAAATCAATTAAGAAAACAAGATGTAGAGTCACAGTATTTGTGAGGAATCTGAACAGGTACGGATAACGAAAGAGGTCTGAAGATGTCGAATACACTAAAATACATCAATATAGTTTTGGAAAGCTGGGGTGTACTGATATGTATAGCTGCCCTTGCAGTAGTGTTCATTGAATCAAAGATAGAAAAGCATACAGGCAGACACTTTATTTCTATTTTTATATGTCTGCTAATCGATTTATTGTGCAATATAGCCGGACTTTTGACGAAGGGAATGACGAGTTCTCTTGGATGGCATCTTGTGCGGATATCCAACTTTGGAGAATTTTTTTCCGGATTTTTGCTTTCTTTTTTATTTTCGCTTTATATTCTTCATGTTCTAGGAGGAAGGGAAAACAAAAAACTTCGTGTCTGGTATATTGTTGCATCTGTTATAGCCCTGTTGGGAGAAGCACTTGTAATTATTTCGCAATTTACGGGATGGCTTTATGTGATTGATGCAGACTCCATGTATCACAGAGGAGAATTTTTCTGGCTTTCAAGTGTACTTGCAGTTACATCATTGCTTGCAAATATTATTGTAATCTTCTTACATAGAAAAAGTTTAACAAAAAGGGAGTGCACTGCACTGACAGCATATAGTTGTATCATGGTGCTTGCCAGTCTGGCATCGTTACTGTTTTATGGAATATTTTTTATACTTCTAGGCTCTGTGGTGGTTGCATTTCTGATGTTGACTGTGAGTATAAACGGACAGATCAAACTGGTAAAAAGTTCGATAAAAAATAAAATCAATTATCTTATTTCCGGTAGTATGTTGACTTTGGCAATATTGCTTCTTTCCATTACCCTGCTTATTTCGGGCAATATATCGTCACAGAATGCTGAAATTATGATGCGTGAGAGTTGTTATTCCCTGGCTTTGAAATTAAACGACCAATTAAATCTTGTGGAACTGACAGTAAATAATTTGTATGATATTTCCGAAAAGTCCCGTCCGTCGTTAGAGGAACTGAAAGATGAAACAATTGTTTCCGAGTATATGGATCAAATGGCAGAAATTGCTGTTTCTGCTGCATATAACACAGATGGTGCGGTGGCAGTGTATTATCGTCTGAATCCTGACATTACGGGCAATGGAAACTCAGGATTCTTTTGTACAAGGTCCGGAGAGAACGGCAGATTTCAAAAATTAAAACCGACAGACTTAAATGTTTATGATGTAAATGATACAGAACATGTAGGCTGGTATTACCTTCCGGTCTGGGCAGGAAAGCCAATTTGGACAGAACCATATGATAATGCAAATATCAATGTGAAAATGGTTTCCTATGCCATTCCGGTTTACGATGGCAGTGACCTTGTAGGTGTCATCGGTATGGATATCGACTTTACAAAATTTGAAGAAATTTTGGATGAGTTAAATATTTATAAAAGCAGTGGCGTTGCTTTAGGCAGTATGAGCAACAGTGAAATTCATTATCAGAAAGGAAATTTATTGGGAAATTCTTTTGATAGTGATATTTATTCCCAGTTGCAAAGCAGGGAGCAGTCGGAAGAGATACAGTTTATCAATAGAAAGGGAGAAAAATACGGTATCTATTTCACGACGTTGGAAAATCATATGAAGCTTGTCACTTATGCCAAGGCATCAGACATGAATAGTCAATTGTATTCCATTATTGTCATCGGAGTTATGGTGTTCATTATTGTGTTTGCCATCACATTGATTTTGTCTCTCAGGCTTAGCAGAAACATGGTAAAACCTTTATTTGAAGTTATAGAAGCCACCAAGCAGTATGCCGTTGGTAACTGGGATGCGAAGGTTTCATGCAATGCCGAGGATGAGATTGGAGAATTGGCGGATAACATTACAATTATGGCAAACGAAACCAAAGAATATATTTCAAAACTGAAGAATCTGGCAGAGAAGGATGGACTAACAGGATTGCGGAACAGAAATGACTATTTGATGTATATTGAAAAGTGTATCGGAGAGGAAGTATGGGCGGATTGCAAAATGGCGGTTGTTGTGATGGATGTCAATAATCTGAAAAAGGTAAATGACAATCTCGGACATGAAAAGGGAGATGAACTGCTCCAAAAAGCAGGAAAATTTATCTGTCAGACTTTCTCACACAGTTCGGTATTCAGAATCGGCGGAGATGAATTTGTGGCAATTGCAGATGGGACAGACTTTGATATGATAGACCGGAAAATGCAGGATTTTCATCATCATATGGAAGCAGTAAGCGGTAAAGACGATATCATGGAGGTGTGTATTGCTTCCGGCATGGCAAAGCTGGGCATGGACGGGGATACTTATGATGCAGTATTCAAAGTGGCGGATGAAAGAATGTACCGGAATAAAGTAGAAATAAAAATGGAATGAAACCGAGGTAAGAAGAATATGAAAAGAAAAAAATTAGTGGTAATGATGATATCAATCATTTCGATTATCATATTTATGGGTGTATTCATCGCGGAAACTGCCCAAAGAAAACTTGGCAGCGGAAAAAACGAATATGCTCTTATCACCTCCAGCGTATATGAATCGGTGCAAAGTGAAATCCAAAGACCGATATCCATATCTTTGTCGATGGCCAATGATACCTTTATGACAGATATGCTGGAAAGCGAAGGCAACTATACAGAACAGGAAATGGTGGATAAAATGGCAGTTTATCTGTCAAGGCAAAAAGAGGTGTTTGAGGCACAGACAGCCTTTGTTGTATCTGAAAAGACAGGAAGATACTATTCCTATGATGGATTAAATAAAGTGATTGACACACAGAAGGATGCCCATGATGTCTGGTATTCCATTTTTAAAAACTCAAGAAAGGCATATGATCTGGATGTGGATACGGATGAAGTGAACGGAAACTGCTGGACTGTATTTGTAAATGCGCGGATAGAGGATGAAAATCAGAAACTGCTAGGGGTCTGCGGCATCGGGGTATCCATGGAGAAGCTTCAACAGATCATTAAAGATTATGAAGATCAGAACAATGTGAAAATTAACTTCATTAATTCCGAAGGTGTTGTCCAGATTGATACTGATTCTGTAAATATTGAAAATGCTTACCTTTATGACGTCCAGTATGGCAAAGAAAAGGATGGTTATGCTTATACCAATGAAAATGGGGAGTATGTGGTGATGAGGTATGTGGACAGCCTGAATTGGTATCTGGTCATCCATGGAGAGAAAGTGACGGTTACATGGAAAGATATAGCACCAGCATTGTTGACCGGAGTCTTTTTAATTGTTGTGAATATTTTTGCAGAACTATTGATATTAGGAAAGACAAATGTGCATAAAAAATAGAAATAGTGGATTTGGGGTACAGTTTGGGTACACTAACTTTGCTATACTGTAACAGATAAGAAGTCTTTTCTGAAGCAGAAAAAGAAAGGAGGAGGTTCATGAGGATTGCAGTGGTAGATCCGGATAAAAAAGCATTGCATAATGAAATAAAATGTGTCAAAGCTGTATTTTCCGATTGTGAAACGGTCATGTTTGTGGAGCCGGGGGCAGCACAGAAGTATTTGGAGGATAACGCTGTGGATGTTCTGATTACACAAGTGCCGATGCTGCATATGAGTGGGATTCAGCTTGGGCGGAGAATGCGGGAGGTACAGCCAGGAGCAAGACTTGTATATATGGCAGATGATGATGCTTACTGCAGGCAGGCTATGGAAGAAAAGACAGATGGGTATCTGGTAAAGCCGGTTACCATAGAAAAGATAAGACAGATATTGCCGTTTTCGGAGTTCTGATAGTTAAGAACAAAACAGGAAAGGCAATAAACTCTACATATATGAATACAATACCAAGTCGAAGAAAGCTGCGGCAACAGTGAACAAGAATAGGCATCCTATAGAACATATGTTTAATCAAAAGAGAGGTGAATCTACTATATTATTTATAGAAGAAACACCTCTTAATTATTATGACTGCTGCATTTTGGAAATATCATCAACGGCTTTTTGGAGAGATATATTTTGTGATTTGTCAGTTGAAAGAAGGATGATTTGGTGATATACTGTAAAAGCATATCTATACTTAGCTTTTGGGTTTGTGTGATATCAGAGTGTATAGATGGTACGATAAAAAGAGATCTTTATATGTACGTTACCCAAGAGTCATTATTTGAAGGAATGGAGCAGTTTGAGAGAGCGGCTATAGGGTGCAAATTGGCACAGAACGACATAGAAATGAAATACAGATGCCTTGAAATGGCTTAAAATAAGGAGGATTTAATAGAATGGAAGCATATAAAAAAGAGTTTATCGAGTTTATGGTAGAGAGTGATGTTTTAAAATTTGGCGATTTTACCCTGAAAAGCGGCAGAAAATCGCCGTTCTTTATGAATGCGGGTGCTTATGTGACCGGGCATCAGCTCATGAAGCTGGGGGAGTATTATGCTGCGGCAATTCATGAGAATTTCGGAGATGATTTCGATGTATTGTTCGGACCGGCATATAAGGGTATTCCGATTGCGGTAGTGACTGCAATTGCATACAGCAATCTTTACGGAAAAGAAATTCGTTACTGTTCCGACCGCAAAGAGGAGAAGGATCACGGCGCAGACAAGGGAAGCTTTCTGGGAAGCAAGTTGAAAGATGGAGACCGGGTAATTATGATTGAGGATGTAACTACTTCCGGAAAATCCATGGAAGAGACTGTGCCAAAGGTAAAAGGTGCAGCAGATGTCACGATAAAAGGACTTATGGTTTCACTGAACCGCATGGAGGTAGGACTTGGCGGAAAAATGAGTGCGCTGGATGAAATTCATGAGAAATACGGTTTTGAGGCGCGTGCCATTGTTACGATGGAGGAAGTGGTGGAGCATTTGTATAATCACGATTGCCAGGGCAGAGTGGTAATTGATGATGATATTAAGAATGCCATCGATGCATATTATAAGCAGTATGGCTGCAATTAAGAAACACAGAGGCATATTTTCTGTATTGTTTGTGGCGTATCTGGTGTTGCTGTTCTATTTTCTGTTTTTTTCAGAAGGCTTCGGCAGAATGCAGGGAGCGAATGAGTATCATTACAATCTGGTTCTGTTTCGGGAAATCAGGCGCTTTACAAAATACAGACATATTGTCGGAAATCGGGCTTTTTTGTTAAATGTATTCGGTAACCTGATTGCTTTCATGCCACTGGGCTTTTTTATTCCGGCACTCAGCCGGAAGTCAAAAAACGGATTTGCGGTGGTGTTAAACTGTTTTTTGGTCAGTCTTCTGGTGGAAGTGATTCAGCTTGTCTTTAAGCTGGGCTGCTTTGATGTGGATGATCTGCTTTTAAATACACTGGGTGGACTGCTTGGATACATGATTTATTGGATTTGTGATAAAATAACAGACAGGACGTCAAGACAGAAGGGATAAAAGTCGCATGAGAAACAGGAGACGGCGTGGGTACAAATTTACAGAGAAAACGCATTCAAAGAGGGGAATCCTGGTTTCAATACTGGCAGGAGTACTCCTTGCCTGGTATCTGGTATTTGTTGGGCTTGCGGTTCACGGAAACGGACAACTCTCAGCTTATTATGGAAGCGCAGGGGTGATGGCGATGCTGATTTCGTTTATTTCTCTGGTGGGAGCCGTGATGAGCCTTAGGGAAGAAGACACCTTTAAGATTTTTCCGAGACTTGGATTTGTATTATCGTTTGTGGACATTCTTTGCTGGGTAGGAACTTATGCGTGGGGGATTTATGCACTGTAAAATATGTGAAAAGGCGGAAGTTTATGGGTTATAAGGAGATTTGTCACAACACGAATGCGGAATACTGGGAGCGGCTGGAACTTGTCATGGAGCGCATCGGTGAGATCAGCGAGGATGAGGCTGCAAGTGTGGAGGAAACATACAGAGGCTTTTTCCTTGAGATGGCAGAGTTTCTTCTTGTGCTGTATCAGGTGGCGGAAGATGCTCTTTCCGGAAAGCTGGAGCAGCTTTCCCTGCCGGAAGGAAAGCGGTTAAACCGCAGACTGTTTCTGGATATACAGGAGCCGGACTATAAGGACAGTTATGCGAATCCGGCATGTGCCGTGCAGCGCATGGGCAGGGAGTTCGGGCAGATGCTCAGTGCGCTGGATGCAAAGCTGCATACGATATGCAGACACTGTATGCAGGGAGATATTCGTTATCTTTGCATTTATGCGGAACTGTTTGTGGAGATATTTAACTGTTTTGAAGATAAAGAAGAACTGAATGCGCGGGAGATACAGAATATTCTAAGTTCTTTTATGCATGATTACACGGAGGTTTTCAATGAGGAGAATATCAAAAGCCTGATTGATCCGGAGTATGATTATTGCACGCATCTGGTTATGGATTCGGATTTGACGGATTTGTCTTATCTGTATCGTTACGGTATGGTGGTCGGAAGTGATGAACTGGAGTCGGCAAAGTTTCTGATGAGCTTTTCCGGGGAAGAAATACAGGCCATGGCAGATACTTTTACGGAAGGATACCGTATCGGATTCGGGACAACAGGTAAGGATATCACAAAGAAATCCGTTGTGGAAATTCGTTACCCGATTGGATTTGAGCGAATGATTCGCGTTGCGGCAGGCAATTTTGAGAAAATCGGATTAAAATCCGTGATGAAGCCTTTTTCCATCTCTGTCAACCGGCAGTATCAGTATGACCATAAAGAGGACAGTGCCCTCTGGCTGGATAAGGCTTTTGTGGAGAGAAGTCTGGAAGTAGACCGGAGTGTATGGGAAAAAGTAAAGGAGCAGGCTCCGGATTACGGCGGACCTGCAGTGATTGATGTCTTTGGCATGGAGCCGTTTTCGCCGGAACAGAAGGAGGAACGCCTTACTTATACGGACAGGCAGCAGGAGCTCTCGGTGCATGAAAGAAGCGAGAAGAGCCGTCTGGTTAACCGTTATATTCACGGAGAAGAGCGGAGCTTTACTATTATTGCCTATCCGGTTCCGGCAATCGGGGAAGACTATCCGCAGATTTTTGCGGAGACCGTGAAAATCAATACGCTGGATTACATGTTGTACCGGGATATGCAGCAGAAGCTGATTGATGTGCTGGATACGGCGGATGTGGTTCACATAACGGGAGCCGGGGAGAACAGGACCGATTTGTATGTGAAAATATATCCTCTTTCGGATCCCGATAAGGAGACCGCCTTTGAAAACTGTGTGGCGGATGTCAATATTCCGGTGGGTGAGGTCTTTACTTCGCCGGTGTTGCAGGGAACCAAAGGAAAGCTTCATGTCACGCAGGTATATCTTCAGGATTTCAAATATGAGAATCTGGAACTGGATTTTGAGGACGGAAGAATTACCGATTATTTCTGCACAAACTTTGCCGAGGAGGAGAAAAACAGAAAGTATATCGAAGATAATCTTCTTTTTCATCACAAGACGCTTCCGATGGGCGAGTTCGCAATCGGAACCAATACGACTGCATACCGGATGGCGCGCAAATATCATATTGCGGACAAGCTTCCGATTCTGATTGCAGAGAAGACCGGACCGCATTTTGCGGTGGGAGATACCTGTTATACTTACGAGGAAGATATGATGACTTATAACCCGGACGGCAAAGCGATTGTTGCCAGGGAGAATGAGATATCAAAACTTCGTAAGGAGGATATTTCAAAGGCATATTTTAACTGCCACACGGACATTACGATTCCGTATGATGAGCTGGACCGTATTACGGTAATCCGTAAGGACGGAACCACAGAGGATATTATTGCAGGCGGGCGCTTTGTTGTGCCGGGAACGGAACCGTTAAATGAGCCTTTAGGGTTATTGGATAAAGAAACCATTTAGTTTATGATAAAACAGGAGGATAAAAAATGGCACAGGTAGGAATCGTTATGGGAAGTGATTCAGATATGCCGGTTATGGCAAAGGCGGCAGATATTCTGGATCAGCTTGGTGTAAGTTATGAGATGACAATTATATCGGCACATCGCGAGCCGGATGTCTTCTTTGAGTATGCAAAGAGTGCAGAGGAGAAAGGCTTTAAGGTAATTATTGCGGGTGCAGGCATGGCGGCACATCTGCCTGGTATGTGTGCGGCAATTTTCCCGATGCCGGTCATCGGAATCCCGATGCATACAACATCACTGGGAGGAAGAGATTCTCTGTACAGTATTGTACAGATGCCGACAGGAATTCCGGTTGCGACCGTTGCAATCAACGGGGGAGCCAATGCAGGAATCCTTGCAGCCAAGATACTGGCAACTTCGGATGAAGCACTTTTACAGAGACTGAAGGATTATTCAAAGAATTTAAAAGAACAGGTAGAAGCAAAAGATCAGAGATTACAGGAAGTGGGATACAAGAATTATTAGAGGAGGAAAGATAAATGGATTACAAGAATTCTGGTGTTGATATTGAGGCCGGTTACAAGTCGGTGGAGCTTATGAAGAAGCATGTGCAGGGAACCATGCGTCCGGAGGTACTGACTGGACTGGGCGGATTTTCCGGTGCTTTTTCCATGGAAGCATTTAAGGATATGGAGAAGCCGACTCTGGTATCCGGTACGGATGGAGTCGGAACCAAGATTAAGCTTGCATTTTTGCTGGACAAGCATGATACCATAGGAATTGACTGTGTGGCAATGTGTGTCAATGATATTGCATGTGCGGGCGGCGAGCCGTTATTTTTCTTAGACTATATTGCATGCGGTAAGAATTATCCGGAGAAAATTGCCACAATCGTAAGCGGTGTGGCAGAGGGCTGTAAGCAGTCCGGCTGTGCGTTAATCGGCGGT